>NZ_JAPSIW010000027.1:21079-22920 GCF_031178505.1 Streptomyces sp.
CAGCAGCCCAAGCTGCTGTACCTGCTCCAGGGCCTCGCCGCCTTCGCGGCGGTGGTCTCCCTGATCGTGCTGGCGCTGCACCGGGGGCCGGTCAGGAGAAGGGCCGCGGTCCTCCTCCTGCTGACCCCCGCGCTGCTGCTGCTCGCGGTGGGTCTCCTCTTCCCTGCTCTGCGCACCCTGGCGCTGTCGTTCACGGGGAACGGGGGAGACGCGTGGGCCGGCTTCGACAACTACGTGTGGATGTTCACCGACCCCCGGGCGTTGGTCGCGCTGGGTAACACTCTGGCCTGGGTGGTGCTCGTGCCGTCGCTGGCGACCTCCGTCGGCCTGCTCTACGCGGCGGCCGTCGTACGGTCGCGGTGCGAAGCGCTCGCGCTGTCCCTCGTCCTGATGCCCATGGCGATCTCGCTCGTCGAAGCGGGCGTCGTGTGGAAGTTCGTCTACGCCTACCGCCCCGCGGAGGGCGCGCAGATCGGGCTGCTGAACCAGGTCGTCGTCGCGTTCGGCGGCGAACCGAGGCAATGGCTCGTGGACTCTCCCTGGAACGTCCTGTTCCTCATCGTGGTGATGGTGTGGGCCCAGGCGGGCTTCGCGGCCGTCCTGCTGGCCGGCGCGATCAGGGCCGTTCCCGGAGAGCTGACCGAGGCGGCCCGGCTCGACGGCGCGTCCCCCCGGCAGATCTTCTGGCGGATCACCATGCCGTCGATCCGGCCCACGCTGCTCGTCGTGGTCCTCGCCCAGGCGATCGGAACCTTCAAGGCCTTCGACATCGTCAAGACCATGACCGGCGGACAGTTCGACACGGGCGTCATCGCCCACGAGATGTACGACCAGGCCTTCCGCTACGGCGAGACGGGCCGTGGCGCGGCGCTCGCCGTGCTCCTCTTCGTCCTCGTCACTCCCTTCGTCGCCCACCAGGTCCGGGCACAGCGGAGGGCGGGGTGAACGGCGTCCGGGAGCGACTGGCCTCCCGCGCCTTCACAGCGGTCGCCGTGGTGATCGCGATCCTCTGGACGACACCGACCCTCGGTCTCCTGCTTTCCTCGTTCCGCCCCGAGGAGGAGATCAAGACGACGGGCTGGTGGACCGTGTTCGGCACGCCGCACCTCACGCTCGACAACTACGGAGAGGTGCTGTCCGGCGGCGGAAACGGGTCGGCGCGGCTCGCGGAGTACCTTGTCAACTCCGTCGTCATCACCCTCCCCTCGGTGCTGTTCCCGCTCGTCCTGGCGTTCCTGGCGGCGTACGCCCTGGCGTGGATCGACTTCAGGGGGCGGGACACGCTCGTCGTCGGCATCTTCGCGCTCCAGATCGTGCCGCTCCAGATGGCGCTCGTCCCCCTCCTGAAGCTGTTCTCCCAGGGCTGGCTGTTCCTGCCCGCCTGGGACCCCACCGGCCCCGCGCGTTTCGGCCAGGCCTGGTTCGCCCACACGGTGTTCGCGCTGCCGTTCGCGGTGTTCCTCCTGCACAACTTCCTCGCGGGGCTGCCCCGGGACCTGATCGAGGCCGCCCGCGTCGACGGCGCGTCGCACGGGACGCTGCTGCTCCGGATCGTGCTGCCCCTGGCCCGCCCGGCCCTGGCCTCCTTCGCGATCATTCAGTTCATCTGGGTGTGGAACGACCTCCTCGTGGCCCTGACGCTGTCGGGCGGGACGGCCGAGACCGCGCCGATGACGGTCCGACTGGCGAGCCTGGCCGGGACGTACGGCAACGAGTGGCAGCGGCTCACCGCGGGAGCCTTCGTGGCGGCGTTCGTCCCGCTGCTCGTCTTCTTCGCCCTCCGGCGGCACTTCGCACGGGGACTGCTCGCCGGATCGGTCAAGGGATGAGCCCCGGCCGGC
>NZ_JAPSIW010000417.1 GCF_031178505.1 Streptomyces sp.
GGGCGGCGGGGCGCAGCTCCACGACGGCGGCGCGGAGCTCGTCGGCGGCCTCGGCGGCGAGCGCGGCGACCTGCTGGAGCTCCCCCTTGGCGCGGGCCGGGTCCCGGTCCACGAGAGCGGCGGCGGCTTGGGCGGTGAGGCGGAGCGAGAACAGCTTCTGGCTGACGGCGTCGTGCAGCTCGTGGGCGAGCCGGGAGCGCTCCTCGGCGATGGTGAGTTCGCGGCTGCGCTCGTAGAGGCGGGCGTTGGTGAGGGCGATGGCGGCGTGCTGGGCGAGGATGCCGAGGAGTTCCTCGTCCTCCTCCGTGAAGCCGCAGCCTCCGCCGGGCCGGGGGCAGCGCTTGTTGGCGAGGAAGAGGGCGCCGAGGATCTCGTCCCCGTCACGGACCGGCAGGCCGAGGAAGTCGGACATCTCGGGGTGGGCGTCGGGCCAGCCCTCGAAGCGGGGGTCCTGGCGGACGTCGGCGAGGCGCTCGGGCTCGGCCTTGTGGAGCATCGAGGCGAGGATGCCGTGCTGGCGGGGCAGCGGACCGATCGCCCGCCACTGCTCGTCGCTGACGCCGTCGACGACGAACTGGGCGAAGCCGCCGTGGTCGTCCGGGACGCCCAGGGCCGCGTACTCGGCGTCGAGCAGCTCGCGGGCGGAGGCGACGATCGTCTTCAGGACGTCGCGCACCTCCAGATGGCGGCTCATCGCGAGGAGGGCGGTGCTCACGGCGGCCAGGCCGGAGCTCGGTCGATGGCTCATGGGCTCACCGTACCGGCGGGGTGTGACGGTGCGTATCCGCCTGGGGACGGCCATGGAGCAGGACTCGAGACCTAGGTCGGACCGGGTGCCGGGGCGGGTCGTCCGCAAGGAAGAGGCGGCTCACTGTGCGCATTGCTGGCGCAACCTGCCGTGACTCCGTGGGGTGGCCTGTGTGAGCCCGCGCATAGGACGCAGGTCACTTACGAACCTCCCTAGTGGAGGGGTAAAGGCCGTGTCAGTGCGGGATGAGCGGGCCGGGTGACCGCGTGGGTGGCCCGTGCACGGGCCCCTGATCCACTATCCGGGATCGTACGTCACACCTTTGCCACAGCATTTTGCGGCCGCTAAGAATTGCCAACGTCGCCGCCGAGCAGGCGCAGCGCCGCCCCGGCCCAGCGACGACCCCCAGCGATTCGAAGAGGTAGTCCTGCATGTCTGCGAACACCCCTGGCCACAGTCGTGGTCTGAAGAAGACCCACAAGGCCACGATCGCCGGCGTCGCCGCTCTGGGCGCCGCGGCGCTCACGCTCTCCCTCGTCCCCGGTAACGGCTCCACCGAAACCGAGCCGCAGGCCCTCGCCGGCACCCAGCAGGTGGCCTGGGCGTACGACGCCCAGAGCCCGCAGGCCAAGGCGCTGGCCGCCAGCGTGACCGAGCAGCAGGCCACCGTCGGTCTGAAGGCGCAGCAGGCGGCCGAGGCGGAGGCCAAGGCCGCCGCCGCCGCCAAGGCTCAGGCCGCCGCCGCGGCCAAGGCGAAGGCCCAGGCTCAGGCGAAGGCCAAGGCCGAGGCGCAGGCCCGTGCCAAGGCCGCCGCGACGAAGCGTGCCGCGACGAAGGCCGCCGCGAGCCGTTCCGCCGCCCGCACGCCGGTCTTCGCGAACAACCTCGACGGCTGGATCCGTGAGGCGCTGTTCATCATGGACAAGCACAACATCCCGGGCAGCTACCACGGCCTGCACAAGAACATCATGCGTGAGTCCAGCGGCAACCCGCGGGCCATCAACAACTGGGACATCAACGCCATCAACGGCGTCCCGTCCAAGGGTCTGCTGCAGGTCATCTACCCGACCTTCAAGGCCTACCACGTGCCGGGCACCAAGTTCGACCAGTACGACCCGGTCGCCAACATCGTCGCCGCCGCCAACTACGCGGCCGACCGCTACGGCTCGATCGACAACGTCAACAGCGCCTACTGATCCGGCGCGGTTCCCGCTGTCGTACGCCGAAGGGCGGCACCCCCGCGTGGGGGTGCCGCCCTTCGGCGTACTCACGGGGACGTCACTTGCGCATGACCTCGGGCTCGTGGCGGCGCAGGAGGCGGGCCACGACGAAGCCGAGGACGACGGTCATGAACAGCAGCACGCCCACGTTGAAGGCCCACTGGCCGGCGCTGTGCTCCCACAGCGGGTCCAGGTCGGTGGGGTTCTTCGGGTCCCACGGCGCCATGAGGTGGCCGAGGTCGAGCGTGGTGCCGGCGCCGGCGATGGCCCAGCGGGACGGCATGAGCCAGGCGAACTGCTCCAGGCCGGGCGAGCCGTAGACCTTGAACAGGATGCCGGTGAAGACGACCTGGACGATCGCGAACATGACGAGCAGCGGCATGGTCTTCTCGGCGGTCTTCACCAGCGAGGAGATGACGAGGCCGACCATCATCGAGGTGAGGCCGAGCGCGATGACGACCAGGCAGAGCTCCAGGGCCGGCGGCATGATCAGGCCCTCGGCGGGCAGCTCGCGGATGGCGAAGCCGATGCCGCAGAGGATTACGCCCTGGAAGGCCGTGATGACACCGAGGACGATCACCTTGGACATCAGGTAGGCGGAGCGGGAGAGGCCGGTGGCGCGCTCCCGCTCGTAGATGACCCGTTCCTTGATCAGTTCGCGGACGGAGTTGGCGGCTCCGGAGAAGCACATGCCGACCGCGAGGATCAGCATGATGATGCCGGCGTCGCCGTTGAAGCGGGACGGCGGCGTGGGCGGGGCCAGGCCGAAGTCGGACGGGATGACGACCGAGACCGCGCCGATGACCGCCGGGAGCATCACCATGAGGGCGAGGAAGCCCTTGTCGGAGGCGATGACCGAGGCGTAGCGGCGCATCAGGGTCCACAGCTGGGAGCCCCAGCCCTGGGGCTTGGGCGGGCGGGCCATGGCCTGCTGCGGGACCTGGACGGGCTGGGCGGCGACGGCGTCGATGTCGGCCGCGTACAGCTGGTAGTGCTGCGAGCCCTTCCAGCGGCCCGCCCAGTCGTAGTCGCGGTAGTTCTCGAAGGCGGAGAAGACGTCGGCCCAGCTGGAGTAGCCGAAGAAGTTCAGCGCCTCGTCCGGCGGGCCGAAGTAGGCCACCGAACCGCCGGGGGCCATGACGAGGAGCTTGTCGCACAGGCCGAGCTCGGCGACGGAGTGGGTGACGACGAGGACCGTACGGCCGTCGTCAGCGAGGCCGCGCAGGAGCTGCATGACGTCGCGGTCCATGCCCGGGTCGAGGCCGGAGGTGGGCTCGTCCAGGAAGATCAGCGACGGCTTGGTCAGCAGCTCCAGGGCGACGGAGACGCGCTTGCGCTGGCCACCGGAGAGGGAGGTGACCTTCTTCTCCTTGTGGATGTCGAGCTTGAGCTCGCGCAGCACCTCGTCGATGCGCGCCTCGCGCTCGGCGGCGGCGGTGTCGCCGGGGAAGCGGAGCTTGGCGGCGTAGCGCAGCGCCTTCTGGACGGTCAGCTCCTTGTGCAGGATGTCGTCCTGCGGGACCAGACCGATGCGCTGGCGCAGCTCGGCGAACTGCTTGTAGAGGCTGCGGTTGTCGTAGAGGACGTCGCCCTCGTTGGCGGGCCGGTAGCCGGTGAGCGCCTTGAGGAGGGTGGACTTTCCGGAGCCGGAGGGGCCGATGACGCCGATGAGCGACTTCTCGGGGACGCCGAAGCTGACGTCCTTGAGGATCTGCTTGCCGCCGTCGACGGTGACCGTGAGGTGGCGGGCCGAGAAGGAGACCGAGCCGGTGTCGACGAACTCTTCCAGCTGGCCGCCGACGATCCGGAAGGTGGAGTGACCGACGCCGACGATGTCCTGGGGGCCGAGGAGGGCGGTGCCGCCCTTGGGGATCGGCTGGCCGTTGACGTAGGTGCCGTTGTGCGAGCCCAGGTCGCGGATCTCGAAGCGGCCGTCGGGGGTCGCGTGGAACTCGGCGTGGTGGCGCGAGACCTGGAGGTCGGAGACGACCAGCTCGTTCTCGAGCGCGCGGCCGATGCGCATGACGTGGCCGAGGGACAGCTGGTGGAAGGTGGTGGGGCTGCGGTCGGCGTAGGCCGACGACGCCCCCGCGGCGCCGGGGCCGTGGCCACCCGCCGGGCCCTGCTGCTGCGGCACCTGCTGGGGGACCTGGTGCTGCGGCACCTGCTGGGGGACCTGCTGGTGCGGGACCTGGGGCGGTGCGGCCGCGGGCTGGGGGGCCTGGTGCTGCCATCCCTGGTGCTGCGGCGCCTGCGCGGCGGCCCAGTCGGCCGGGGCGGCGCCGTGGGCGGCGGGGGCCTGGGCGTGCGGGGCGGGGGCATGCTGCGCGGGCATCGGCGCCTGCTGCGCGGCCGGGCCGACGGCGGTGAGATCCAGCCGCGGGCCGTCGGTGGCGTTGCCGAGGTGGACGGCCGTGCCCGGGGCGAGCTCCAGCTGCTGGATCCGCTGCCCGTGGACGAAGGTGCCGTTGGTGGAGCCGTGGTCCTCGATGACCCAGCTCCGGCCGCCCCAGCTGATCGTGGCGTGGCGCCACGAGACCCTGGCGTCGTCGATGACCAGGTCACCCTGCGGATCACGGCCCAGGGTGTACGACCTGGCCGGATCGAGGGTCCAGGTCCTGCCGTTCAATTCCAGTACGAGTTCTGGCACTCCATGCCCCACTACTTGTCCCCCGATGTACCCCCGGTCGCCGGGAGTCCAGGGATGGCGAATCATCCGGGGGGAACTATTTCAGGCCCGGTCCCGTATCCGGAAGTCGGGCCGTGTGAAGACCCGGGGCGGGTGCGCTCCGCCGGTCCCCGGGGCGGCCCCGCCGCGGCCCGGCGGGCGGGGTGAGGGACCGGACGGGTGTCCGCTGGGCGGGACGGGGGGCCGGGTGGCACGCCGTGCCCGATACGGTGGAACCACCATGAGCGCATCGCAGAACTCAGACGTTCCCACCCTTCTCGTCAAGATCTTCGGGAAGGACCGTCCCGGGATCACCGCCGGACTCTTCGACACCCTCGCCGCCTTCTCCGTCGACGTCGTGGACATCGAGCAGGTCGTCTCCCGCGGCCGCCTCGTCCTGTGCGCGCTCGTCACCGAGCCGACCGTCACCTCCCAGGGGGAGCTGCGGGCCACCGTGCACAGCTGGGCCGAGTCCCTGAAACTGCAGGCCGAGATCATCTCGGGCACGGGCGACAACCGGCCGCGCGGCCACGGCCGCTCCCACGTCACGGTGCTCGGACACCCGCTGACGGCCGAGCAGACGGCGGCCATAGCGGCCAGGATCGCCGGGGCCGGCGGCAACATCGACCGCATCTTCCGGCTGGCGAAGTACCCGGTGACCGCGGTCGAGTTCGCCGTCTCGGGCTGCGAGACGGAGCCGCTGCGCACCGCCCTGGCCACCGAGGCGCACCGGGTCGGCGTCGATGTCGCCGTGGTGTCGGCGGGGCTGCACCGGCGGGCGCAGCGCCTGGTCGTCATGGACGTCGACTCCACCCTGATCCAGGACGAGGTCATCGAGCTGTTCGCGGCGCACGCGGGCTGCGAGGAAGAGGTCGCCGAGGTGACGGCCGCGGCGATGCGCGGCGAGCTGGACTTCGAGCAGTCGCTGCACGCGCGGGTGGCGCTGCTGGCCGGCCTGGACGCCTCCGTGGTGGACAAGGTCCGCGCGGAGGTCCGGCTGACCTCCGGGGCCCGCACCCTGATCCGTACGCTGAAGCGGCTCGGCTATCAGGTCGGTGTGGTCTCTGGTGGATTCACGCAGGTCACGGACGATCTGAAGGAACGTCTCGGCCTGGACTTCGCGCAGGCCAACACGCTGGAGATCGTGGACGGCAAGCTGACGGGCCGGGTGACCGGGGAGATCGTGGACCGGGCGGGCAAGGCGCGGCTGCTGCGCCGGTTCGCGGCCGAGGCCGGGGTGCCGCTGGCGCAGACCGTGGCGATCGGTGACGGGGCCAACGACCTGGACATGCTGAACGCGGCCGGGCTCGGGGTGGCGTTCAACGCCAAGCCGGTGGTGCGGGAGGCCGCGCACACGGCGGTGAACGTTCCGTTCCTGGACACGGTGCTCTACCTGCTGGGGATCACCCGCGAGGAGGTCGAGGCCGCGGACGGCGGCGAGGTGCCCTCGCACTGAGCGCCGGAGCGGAGCGTGTAAAAGGGGCCCGCCCGCCGGA
>NZ_JAPSIW010000418.1 GCF_031178505.1 Streptomyces sp.
CGTCCCTGCCGCGCTCCCGGACTTCTGGGTACGGCACAACACTAACCCCCGCGCGAAGCAATGTCTACCTTCGCCATGACAGATTTTCTGCATCGGATGAAGGTGCGATTCTTCGCCCGACGGACGCGAGAAGAGGTGAGGACGACAGAAGGGACGGCGGGTGCCGTCCCTTCTGCCGCGGGCCGTCCGCAAGAACGCGTCCAGCACGCGGGAGGGCCGGTGCGAGGCCGCGTTCACCGCCGCCCCGCACCGGCCCTCCTGGTCCTCACCCCATGGCGACCGGTGGGTCAGAGGGCGCCGACGATGTCCTCGACCCGGGCCTTGGCGTCGCCGAAGAGCATCGCCGTGTTCTCACGGAAGAACAGCGGGTTCTGCACGCCCGCGTACCCGGAGGCCATCGAGCGCTTGAAGACGATGACCTTGCCGGCCTCCCAGACGGTGAGCACCGGCATGCCGGCGATCGGGCTGCTGGGGTCCTCCGCTCCGGCCGGGTTGACCGTGTCGTTGGCGCCGATGACGAGGACGACGTCGGTCTTGGCGAAGTCCTCGTTGATCTCGTCCATCTCGAGGACGATGTCGTACGGCACCTTGGCCTCGGCCAGGAGCACGTTCATGTGCCCGGGCAGGCGGCCGGCGACGGGGTGGATGCCGAACCGTACGTCGATGCCCTTCGCCCGCAGCTTGGAGGTGAGCTCGGCGACGGGGTACTGCGCCTGGGCGACGGCCATGCCGTACCCGGGGGTGATGACGACCGAGCGGGCCGACGCCAGCAGTTCGGCGGCGGCCTGGGCGGTGATCTCCTGGTGCTCGCCGTAGTCGACGTCGGCTCCCGAGGGGGCCTCGATGCCGAAGCCGCCGGCGATGACGGAGATGAAGGAGCGGTTCATCGCCTTGCACATGATGTACGACAGGTAAGCACCGGAGGAGCCGACCAGCGCGCCGGTGATGATCAGCAGGTCGTTGCCGAGGAGGAAGCCGGAGGCCGCCGCGGCCCAGCCGGAGTAGCTGTTGAGCATCGAGACGACGACCGGCATGTCACCGCCGCCGATCGAGGCGACCAGGTGCCAGCCGAGGGCCAGCGCCAGGACCGTCACGGTGATCAGCAGCCACAGCTCCGGCGTGATCACGAACCACACCGTCAGGGCGACGAAGAGGATCAGCGAGCCGAGGTTGAGGGCGTTCTTGCCCGGCAGCACCAGCGGCTTGGAGTTGATCTTCGCGGAGAGCTTCAGGTACGCCACGATGGAACCGGTGAAGGTCACCGCGCCGATGAACAGGCCGATGAACACCTCGGCGTGGTGGATGCCCAGCGTGCCGAGGGCGTCCAGGGCCTTGGCCTCGTGGCCGTCGGGGTCGTGCTCGACGTTGAGGTAGCCGTTCCAGCTGACCAGCACGGCCGCCAGACCGACGAAGGAGTGCAGCAGCGCGATGAGTTCGGGCATGCCGGTCATCTCGACGCCACGGGCGCGCTGGAAGCCGATCACCGCGCCGATCAGCATGGCACCGGCCATCAGGCCGAGGCCGGCGGCGCTGACCTCGCCGTCGATCGCGAGGACGACCGTCGCGACGAGCGCGACGCCCATACCGAGCATGCCGAAGGCGTTGCCGAGCCGGGCCGACTCGTGCTTGGAGAGTCCCGCCAGCGCCAGGATGAACAGCAGCGCGGCGACAAGGTAGGCCGCCTGTGCGGCAAGGGTCGCAGACATGTCAGCTCCGGTTGAACATGGCGAGCATGCGACGCGTCACCGCGAAGCCGCCGAAGATGTTGATACTGGCCAGGAGGATCGCCACGACCGACAGCACGGTGACCGCCGTGCTGGAGTGGCCGATCTGCAGGAGCGCGCCGACGACGATGATCCCGGAGATCGCGTTCGTCACCGACATCAGCGGCGTGTGCAGGGCGTGGTGCACGTGGCCGATCACGTAGTAGCCGATCACGATCGCCAGGACGAAGACCGTGACGTGGGGCAGCAGCGCCGCGGGGGCGAACGCGGCGAGGAGGAACAGCGCCAGGGCGCCGAGGGCCACGCCGCCGAACCGCTGCTTCGGTGTCATCGGCGTCTTCGCCGGCTTCGGCGGTTCCGCGGCCTTGGCGGGCGCGGCGGCCGGGGCCGCCGAGACCTGGACCGGCGGAGGCGGCCAGGCCGACTCCCCCGCGCGCACCACGGTGATGGAGCGCTGCACCGGATCGTCCCAGTCGAGGACCAGGGTGCCGTCCTTGGCGGGCGTCATCAGCTTCAGCAGGTTCACCAGGTTGGTGCCGTACAGCTGCGAGGCCTGCGCGGGCAGCCGGCCCGCCAGGTCGGTGTAGCCGATGATCGTCACGCCGTTGGCGGTGACGACCTTCTCGCCCTTGACGGTGCCGACGACGTTGCCGCCGTTGGCGGCCGCCATGTCGACGATCACCGAACCGGGCTTCATGCTCGCCACCATCTCGGCGGTGATCAGCGTCGGCGCGGGGCGTCCCGGAATCAGCGCGGTGGTGATGACGATGTCGACGTCACGGCACTGCGCGGCGTAGAGCTCGGCCTCGCGCGCCTTGTAGTCGTCGCCCATCTCCTTCGCGTAGCCGGTCTTGGAGACCTCGACCTCGGGGGACTCGATGGACAGGTACTCGCCGCCCAGCGAGCGGACCTGGTCGGCCACCTCGGGTCGCGGGTCGGTCGCCCGTACGATCGCGCCGAGCGAGCCGGACGCGCCGATCGCCGCCAGACCGGCGACGCCCGCGCCCGCGACGAGCACCTTGGCCGGCGGGACCTTGCCCGCCGCGGTCACCTGGCCGGTGAAAAAGCGGCCGAACTCGTGCGCGGCCTCGATGACGGCCCGGTAGCCGGCGATGTTGGCCATGGAGGAGAGGACATCCATCGACTGCGCCCGGCTGATGCGCGGCACGGCGTCCATCGACAGGGCGGTGAAGGGACGCCGGCCCAGTTCCTCGACCATCCCGGGGTCGAAGGCGGGCGCGAAAAGGGCGATGACCGTCGCCTCGGGCCGTACCCGGTCCAGCTGCGACGGGCTCGGAGCGTTGACCGCCAGCACCACATCAGCGGCCGCCGCGTCGCCGATGCTCGCGCCCGCGGCCTCGTAGGCGCTGTCGGTGAAGCCCGCCGCGCCTCCCGCACCCGGGTCGACCACGACGTCGTACCCCAATTTGCGGATTTGTTCGATCGTGGCCGGCGTGGCCGCGACACGACTCTCACCTGCCCGCGCTTCCTTGAGCACTCCGACAATCACGAGTGATCTCCGTTCAAAGATGTTGCCGTCAAAACGTGCCAATAAATATCGATTCGGGATCGAGTTGTTGCCCCGATCAGAATCGGGCCGCCGCCGCGTCGATCGGAAGCATGCCGGTCGTGATCAATGCCACAACTTGCGTGGTATCGGCTTGAGATGCGCTTCATGCGGTGCCTCGCATGGCTCATACCGTTCGCCCACCGGCCACGACGCAAGGTTCCACCCCCCGCGTCCCGGCGCCGTGACAGGCGCGCGGAGGGGCCGTGACACATCCCATGACAACGGGCCGCAGCCACCGGCGCCCTCCCCTGCTAGGGCGGCCGACCAGCCCCGAAGCCCCCTCGTCAGCCGTCCGAGGACCGGCGACACGGCCCGGGCACACGCCCCTGCCTTCCCCGCCTGCCTCCCCAGGGCCCGCCCCCGCAACGGGCGACGGCCGCGCTTGTGAAACCTGGCCGGTTCTGTACTCGCCGGCTCTCCGGTTCCCGGTCGGCAGAGGCGTGCGGCACGACGCGGGAGGAGGGCGTGGCGGTCAGGCGCCACCGCGGCCCCGCGAAGGTGCCGTTGTTGTGCAGGCCCGCGTGTCCGCCTTGCCCGGCCGCGGAAACCGCGTCACCGTTCGACGCGGTGCACGGCCCGCGGGGGCGTGACGGCGGGAGGCGGGAGCGGCGAGCGGTGGGGCTGCGGATCCATTTCACGTACGAGGACCTCGCGCGGGTGGTTCTGGCGGAAGAACCCGACCCGTTGTGGGAGGGGTTGCTCAGCCTGCATCTGCTGCAGACCCGCGACGCGCCTCTCCTCTACGGCCGTTGGCGGCGGGCGGCCGGCGGCTGCCTCGCCCCGGACTCCCACCGCCTGCGGCGACTGGCCCCGCCCCGCGGATACTCGGCGGACTTCCTGACCCCTTCGGCGGCGTCCGCCGGGTTCGCCCCGGGCGTCGAGGCGCTCCTGTCCACGCCCCGTCGGCAGCTGCGGACCGACCTGACGGAACTCGCCCGGGCCCGGCCGCTGCCCGGCTGGGCCCGGGCACTCGCCGAGGGCGACCCCGAGGCACTGAACGGGCTGGCCGGCCTGGTGCGCAGGCACCACGAGCGCTTCGTGGCCCCGTACTGGACGCACATCCGCTCCCGCGTCGACGAGGCCCGGTCGGTGGCGACCCGGGCGTTGTCGCGGTCCGGGTTCGGGGGGCTGGCCGAGGGGCTGCATCCCAGCGTGCGCTGGACGGCGCCGGTGCTGCACATCGCGGGCCCGCACCTGGAGGGCGACCTGCACCTGGACGGGCGAGGGCTGCGGATCATCCCCTCCTTCTTCTGCTGGCCCGGGCCGATCGTGCTCAAGGACGGCTCCCTGCCCCCGGTGCTCGTCCACCCGGTCACGCACGACCCGCGCTGGCTCGCGCCCCCGCCGTCCTCCTCCGGCACCTCCCACCAGGCGCTCGCGGCGCTGCTCGGCAAGGCGCGGGCGGCGGTCCTGGAGGAAGTGGCCGAGGGCCGGACGACGAGCGAGCTGGCGAGCAGGGTGGGCCTCAGCCCGGCGACCGTCAGCCATCACGTCACCGTCCTGCGGGAGGCCGGGCTCCTCAGCAGCCGGCGGATCGGCGGCGCCGTCCTGCACACCGTGACCCGCCTCGGCGCGGACCTGCTGGACCAGGGGGCGACCAGCGGAATTCGACCGAGTTCGAAACCCGTGGTCGGCGGTGGAGGGCGACCGCGACCATGGGCGGGCGGGACCGGCGGAACCGCTGTCCCGCCCCGTCAGCACCCGGACCATCCACAGGGGGATCACGAACCATGCCCGTCAAGCGTTCTCTGTCCGGAGTCCTCGGCGCCATGACCTTGGCGCTGGCCTCCGTCCTCGCCACCGGCCCCGCCCAGGCGGCACCGTCCGCCGCGGCCCCGTGGACCTCTCCCGCTCCCGCCCGCACGGAGCTGCTGGCGCCCGGTGCCGGTGTCCACTGCGCCCCGGGGAACTTCTGCGCCTCCGTCTGGGACCCGTCGGCGAACCGCTTCCGCGTCTTCTACTTCTACAACTGCACCCGCTACTACCTGTCGAACTGGAACGGGTGGGGCGAGGCCAAGAACAGCCAGAGCGGCGGTGCCGCCGCGACGATCTACGGCTCAGGCGGCAACGTGATCAGGACCTACCCCGCCGACAACAACGTCTACGCCGTGGACTGGACACCCGTCTACTCCCTGCGCAACTGCTGACCAGCGGTCCGGGTACCCCGGTACGCGGCGGGGCCGTACCCGGCGGCCCCGCCGCGACGTAAGGAAAGGCCCGGAGGAGCGGACACCGGGCTCAAGCCCGGAGCGGGGCGGGAAGCGGCTGTCCGCCCGGAGGAGCGGTCCTGCCGATGAGTTCGCCGTCCTCGAACGGTCTCCCCGGTGACACCACCGTTCTCGACGGGAGAGACATGTCCACGATCCAGCCAGTGATCCTCACGGCCGACCCGGACGTCCTGGTCGGCTTCTACACGCAGCTGTTCGGCGCCGAGGAGATCTTCCGGGTGCCGGAGGAAGGCGCGGTCCTCTACCGGGGCCTGCGCATCGGCGACACCGACCTCGGGCTGGTGACGAAGGCCGACGCGGCGGGCCGGGGGGCGCCGCGGATCCTGCTCAGCATCGGTGTCGCCGACGTCGACGAGACGCTCGGCCGGGTGAGGGAGCTGGGCGGCACGGTCAGCGGCGGACCCGACGACATGCCGTGGGGACAACGGGTGGCCCACGTACGGGACCCCGACGGCAATCCGCTGAACCTCACCCAGCCGATCCCGGCCCGGTGACACCACCCGCGTCGGCCCTCGCCGCCCAAGAGGGGCATGGCCGCGCGAGGACGGCGCCGGGCACGGGGAGACGTACCACGAGCCGTT
>NZ_JAPSIW010000028.1 GCF_031178505.1 Streptomyces sp.
CCGCGCAGGCCGACGGCACCGTCGTCAAGAGCGACACCCTCGCGGTCGAGGCCGAGAGCGGCGCCGCCGCGAGGCGGCAGCAGCCGAAGCGCCAGACGAAGGCCAAGCGTCAGGCCGCGGCCGGCGGTCAGCCGGTGAAGGGCGCCGAGGAGACCGAGGCGACCACCTCCCTGGAGAAGAAGCCCGCGGCCCCGGCCAAGGGATCCACGGCGGCCGAGACCCAGGACAAGGCTCCGGCCCAGGGCGACAAGCCCGCCCGTCCGAGCCGCGCCAACTCCGGCGGAGCCCGCCAGGCCAAGTCCGGTCAGCGCAAGGGCCAGCAGCGGCCCAAGCACCCGTCCTCCAAGAAGTAAGCCCCGAAGCAAGAAGGAGTCCGTCCGTGACGGAAGGCACCACCGCCGCCGCCGAGGGTGGCGACACCCTGACCCGCCTCGAGCAGGAGGGCGAGATCGCGGCCGACTACCTTGAGGGCCTGCTCGACATCGCCGATCTCGACGGCGACATCGACATGGACGTCGAGGCGGACCGGGCCGCGGTCTCGATCATCAGCGACTCCGACAGCCGTGACCTGCAGAAGCTCGTGGGCCGCGACGGCGAGGTCCTGGAGGCGCTGCAGGAGCTGACCCGGCTGGCCGTGCACCGTGAGACCGGTGACCGCAGCCGTCTGATGCTCGACATCGCCGGTTTCCGGGCGAAGAAGCGGTCCGAGCTGGCCACCCTGGGTGCCAAGGCCGCGGCCGAGGTCAAGGCCACCGGCGAGCCGGTCAAGCTGGACCCGATGACCCCGTTCGAGCGGAAGGTCGTGCACGACGCGGTCGCCGCCGCCGGCCTGCGCAGCGAGTCCGAGGGCGAGGAGCCGCAGCGCTTCGTCATCGTGCTCCCTGCCTGACCCTTCTCGTCTGTCGGCCCCGTCTGTGCGCAGACGGGGCCGATCTTTGTCAGCCTGATAGTTCAGCCACCACAGTGCGCTCGCACGTACGCGTGCGGTACGGAAGGACGGTTCCCGTGACGGAGGCAGCGGAGCTCCCCGAGGCTCCGGAGCAGGCGCGGACAGTCTTCGGTGAGTACTTCCCGGAGGCCGTGCGGTACGCGGAGCTGCTCGCGGACGCCGGCGTGAAGCGGGGGCTCATCGGCCCGCGTGAGGTGCCACGGCTCTGGGAGCGGCATCTGCTGAACTGTGCGGTCCTCTCCGAGGTCGTACCGGAGGGCGTCACGGTCTGCGACGTCGGCTCGGGCGCCGGTCTGCCCGGCATCCCGCTGGCCCTCGTCCGGCCGGACCTGAAGATCACCCTCCTGGAGCCGCTGCTGCGCCGGATCAACTTCCTCCAGGAGGTCGTGGAGCTGCTGGGCCTGGATCATGTGACCGTGGTCCGGGGCCGCGCGGAGGAGATGCTCGGCAAGGTCCCGCCCGTGCATGTGGTGACCGCCCGAGCGGTGGCACCCCTGGACCGGCTCGCGGGCTGGGGTGTACCGCTGCTGCGCCCCTATGGCGAGATGCTGCTGCTCAAGGGCGACACCGCCCAGGAGGAGCTGGACGCGGCGCGCTCCGCCCTCTCGAAGCTCGGTGTGGTGGAGACCTCCGTGCTGCAGGTCGGCGAGGGAATCGTCGATCCGATGTCGACCGTCGTAAGGGTCGAGGTCGGGGAGAGCCCGGGCGGTGTGCGGTTCGCGGCCAAGCGGGCCAAGGCCGCGCGGACGAGCAAGACCCGTCGGCGCCGCTGAGGCGTCGCATTCGTACCGTTTCGGAGTGTCGAGCGGTCCCGGCCTGGGTGCGGGGGCATCGTGTTTCACGTGAAACGTCGCTCACTGCTTCGGGGGATCATCAGCCGTGGCCGCGCGGCTGCCGAACCCCGGGACCGCCGACCCCGAGTGAAACCACCCGTGAGGGTTTCCGAGTTGTCCACAGAGGTGGATTCCTCCACAGAACCACCGACCTCGCTGGTTCCTGACACGGAAAGCATGGCAGGCTCTCCTCATCGCGAGCTTGATGCCGAGGAGAGTGAATCCTTGCGGTCCGACGCCAACATCGCGGGGCCGATGACCGACCCGGTCCCCGGTCCCCGCACCGAATCGGTCGGGGAGGATGTTTCACGTGAAACACCGCCCCCGATGGACGACACCCCCATCGGTCGTGCTGCCCAGTTGGCAGTAGCGGCGCTGGGTCGTGCCGGTGAGGGGCTCCCCCGACCGGACCGGACCCGGATCATGGTCGTCGCCAACCAGAAGGGCGGCGTCGGGAAGACCACCACGACGGTCAACATCGCCGCGTCCCTGGCGCTGCACGGAGCCCGAGTGCTGGTCATCGACCTGGACCCGCAGGGGAACGCCTCCACGGCCCTGGGCATCGACCATCACGCCGAGGTCCCCTCGATCTACGACGTGCTGGTGGACAGCAAGCCGCTCTCCGACGTGGTGCAGCCCGTGCGTGACGTGGAGGGACTGTTCTGCGCCCCCGCGACGATCGACCTCGCGGGTGCGGAGATCGAGCTGGTCTCCCTGGTGGCACGAGAGAGCCGGCTCCAGCGGGCGATCCAGGCCTACGAGCAGCCGCTCGACTACATCCTCATCGACTGCCCGCCCTCACTCGGACTGCTCACGGTCAACGCCATGGTGGCGGGAGCCGAAGTGCTGATCCCGATCCAGTGCGAGTACTACGCCCTGGAAGGGCTCGGGCAGCTCCTGCGGAACGTGGAACTGGTCCGCGGCCATCTCAACCCGGGGCTGCACGTGTCCACGATCCTGCTCACCATGTACGACGGCCGGACGAGGCTCGCCTCGCAGGTCGCCGAAGAGGTGCGCACCCACTTCGGGGACGAGGTGCTGCGGACCAGCATCCCGCGGTCCGTACGCATCTCCGAGGCGCCGAGCTACGGGCAGACCGTGCTCACCTACGACCCGGGCTCCAGCGGCGCCCTGTCGTACCTCGAAGCGGCCCGGGAGATCGCCCTGCGGGGGGTCTCCGTGCACTACGACGCCCAGAACGCCCATCTCGGGCACCAGAACAACCAGCGCAGCATGGCGGAGGGTCTTCAGTGAGTGAGCGACGCAGGGGTCTGGGACGAGGGCTCGGTTCCCTGATCCCCTCGGCTCCCCAGGAGCGGCAGGCGCCGCTGGTCGGTGTCGGGGCCGGTACGACGTCTCCCGGCGCGGTTCCGACGCTGGCGGCCGAGCGCGGACTTCCCGCCGCGAAGACGGCGACGCTCGCCCCGGGCGTGGCCACCACCGGAACTCCGGAGCCTGCCGACCAGCCCCAGGCCCCGGCGGGAGCGTACTTCGCGGAACTGCCGCTCGGCGCGATCACGCCGAACCCCCGGCAGCCGCGTGAGGTCTTCGACGAGGACGCCCTGGCCGAGCTGGTCACCTCCATCAAGGAAGTCGGCCTGCTCCAGCCCGTGGTCGTACGCCAGGTCGGCACCGACCGCTACGAGCTCATCATGGGTGAGCGGCGCTGGCGGGCCTGCACCGAAGCAGGTCTGGAGCGGATCCCCGCGATCGTCCGGGCCACCGAGGACGAGAAGCTGCTTCTGGACGCGCTCCTGGAGAACCTGCACCGGGCGCAGCTGAACCCGCTGGAGGAGGCCGCGGCCTACGACCAGCTGCTCAAGGACTTCGACTGCACCCACGACCAGCTGGCCGACCGGATCGGGCGGTCCCGCTCGCAGGTCTCCAACACGCTGCGCCTGCTGCGGCTGCCCACCACGGTGCAGACGCGGGTCGCCGCCGGCACCATCTCCGCCGGTCACGCCCGCGCGCTGCTGGCCCTGGAGGACGCCGAGGCCCAGGACAAGCTGGCCTACCGGATCGTCGCGGAGGGCCTTTCCGTGCGGACGGTCGAGGAGATCGTCCGCACGATGGCCTCGGAGCCCGCGGCGGCCAAGCCCAAGCCCCGGGCCGGGGCCCGCGTCTCTCCCGCGCTCTCGGAGCTGGCGACGCGCCTGTCGGACCGCTTCGAGACCCGGGTCAAGGTGGACCTGGGGCAGAAGAAGGGAAAGATCGTCGTCGAGTTCGCCTCGATGGAGGACCTGGAGCGGATCCTCACCACCCTGGCGCCCGGCGAGGGGCGCGTCATGGACTCGAAGAGCACGGCTGAGGGCGACAAGGGCTGACCGCCGACGACCGCCGAGGGCGGGCCGCGATCTGGATGTCACCGGATCGCGGCCCGCCCTTTTCCTGTGCGCGGTATCGCCCTGATCGCCCGATCGATACGATTCTGTGAGGACATATCCGTGGAGCCGCATCGTGCTCGATGGCCAGGGAAGCGAGGGGCAGCCGTGGGGCGTCGGCTCGTACCGCTCACGCTGGACAATCTTCCGGATCTCCCGAAGCGGTGTCGCTCCTGCGTCTTCTGGGAGCTGGACCCCGTCAGCGGCGAGGCGGCGGTGAAGACCGGCCGTCCCGACGTGGAGAAGGAAGCGTGGATCTCCGCCGTGCTCCTCGAATGGGGATCGTGCGGGCGCGTGGTCTACGTGGACGACGTACCGGTCGGGTACGTGCTCTACGCACCCCCGGCCTATGTGCCGCGCTCCATGGCCTTCCCGACGAGCCCTGTGGCGGCCGACGCCGTCCAGCTGATGACGGCGTGGATCATGCCGGAGTACCAGGGGCAGGGGCTGGGCCGTGTGATGGTGCAGACCGTCGCCAAGGATGTGATGCGGCGGGGCTTCAAGGCGATCGAGGCCTTCGGGGACGCCCGCTGGAAGGAACCGGCCTGCGTCCTGCCTGCCGAGCATCTTCTCGCGGTCGGCTTCAAAACGGTCCGGCCGCATCATGCCTTTCCCCGGCTGAGGCTGGAGCTCCGCACGACGCTCTCCTGGAAGGAGGACGTCGAGATGGCACTGGACCGCCTGCTCGGCGCGGTGCAGAAGGAGCCCGCGCTGAGGCCCCTCTAGCGGCGGAAACACGAGAGCGGCCCGCCCCCTTCGAGGGGGTGGGCCGCTCTCGTCGGCCGGTGGTGTTTCACGTGAAACACCGTTGCGTGCGTCAGCCGTTGGTCGGCTCGACGAAGTCCGCCAGGTCGCGCAGGATCGCGGCCTTCGGCTTGGCGCCGACGATCGTCTTCACGACCTCGCCGTTCTGGTAGACGTTCAGCGTCGGGATGGACATGACGCCGTACTTGGCGGCGGTGGCCGGGTTCTGGTCGATGTTGAGCTTCACGATCTCGATCTTGTCCTGCTCCTTGGCGATGGCCTCGAGCGAGGGAGCGATCTGACGGCACGGGCCGCACCACTCGGCCCAGAAGTCCACCAGGACGGGCTTGTCGCTCTTGAGGACGACCTCCTCGAAGGAAGCGTCGGTCACGTTCTTCAGCTCGCCGGCCACGGCGGCCTCCTTAACTTCTTGGGGTGTGGGGTGGGGAAGGAGCGGGTCGATCAGACTGCGGGCGTCTCGGCCAGCTTCTCGCTGTCGGCGAGGGCGGCGAGGTAGCGCTCGGCGTCGAGAGCGGCCGAGCAGCCGGTGCCGGCAGCGGTGATCGCCTGACGGTAGGTGTGGTCGACGACGTCGCCGGCGCCGAAGACGCCCGTCAGGTTGGTGCGGGTCGACGGAGCGGCCACCTTGAGGTAGCCCTCGTCGTCGAGGTCCAGCTGGCCCTTGAAGAGTTCGGTGCGCGGGTCGTGGCCCACGGCGATGAAGAGGCCCGTGACGGGCAGCTCGCGGGTCTCGCCCGTCTTCGTGTCGCGCAAGGTCAGGCCGGTGAGCTTCTGGTCGCCGTGGATCTCGGCCACCTCGCTGTCCCAGGCGAACGAGATCTTCGGGTCGGCGAAGGCACGCTCCTGCATCGCCTTGGAGGCGCGCAGAGAGTCACGGCGGTGGACGATCGTCACGGACTTGGCGAAGCGCGAGAGGAAGGTCGCCTCCTCCATCGCGGTGTCGCCGCCGCCGACGACGGCGATGTCCTGGTCCTTGAAGAAGAAGCCGTCGCAGGTGGCGCACCACGAGACGCCACGGCCGGAGAGAGTGTCCTCGTTGGGCAGTCCGAGCTTGCGGTGCTGGGAGCCGGTCGTCACGATGACGGCCTTGGCCCGGTGCACGGTGCCGGCGGTGTCGGTGACGGTCTTGATCTCACCGGTCAGGTCCACGGCCACGACGTCGTCGGGCACCAGCTCGGCGCCGAAGCGCTCCGCCTGGGCCCGCATGTTGTCCATCAGATCCGGGCCCATGATGCCGTCACGGAAGCCGGGGAAGTTCTCGACCTCGGTGGTGTTCATCAGCGCGCCACCGGCGGTGACGGCACCTTCGAAGACCAGCGGGTTCAGCGACGCTCGGGCGGTGTAGAGCGCAGCGGTGTATCCCGCGGGCCCCGAGCCGATGATGATCACGTTACGGACGTCGCTCACGGGTTTCTTCCTCGTCTCTGCAGACTGCCTACTGCCTACGGGGCGGTGTCTCGGTCACTCTCACCCCACCCAACGGATCCTACGGGGCGCGCATTCCCGAACGGGCCGCGCGGCACCGTGACGGCTGTCAGGTGCGAGGCAGGGACCGTGTGAACAGCACCTTGGCCGGGTCGCCCGTCGCTTCGAGGGAGCGGTCGGCGCAGGAGGCGTCGAGGACGTAGGCCTGGACCCGTCCGCTGTCGGCGTGGTCCGTGAGCACGAGGAGATAGGCGGGGGACCCGGCGTACTCGCCCTTCTCCTGGGCGATGACACCGTCCGTGCGGCCAGTTCCCGCGAGGACGCAGGCAGGGACGGGAAGGGCGCGCCGGGGCGCGGGGGTGGTGGTCCCCTCGGACAGGGACTCGGGGCCGATGCCGTGGGGGGAGCGGGCGGTCTCGCCCTCGGTCAGCAGGGAGCGGACGCGTTCCTCGACGGGTGTTCCGGAGAAGGGGGTGAGACCGGCACTGGCCGCCGCGTCGGCCCTCCGGCTCTCCTCGGCCTGCCCGGCGGTGGGCACGCCTCCGCCTTGGGCCAGGAAGATGCCGGTGCCGAGAATCACGGCTCCGAAGGCGGCACCGAGGGTGGAGACGAGACCGATCCTGCGGCGACGGGGGGGAGCCGGGCGGCCCGGACCGGTGGCTCCGCGGGGACGCCCGGAGGGACGGCCCGGCGCGGTGGAGGGGGCGGGCGCCTGTCGAGGCGCCCCGGTGGGGCGCGGTGTTTCACGTGAAACAGCGGGATCGCCCTCGGGAGCGGTGGCGTGCAGCAGAGCCTCGGCGGCGAGGGCCGCGTCGATCCGGCCGGCGATCTCGGCGGGCATGCGGGGCGGTCCGGGCAGGGTGCCGAGGAGTCCCCTGATCTCCTCCAGGGAGGTGCGCACGTCGGCGCAGAGCGGACAGTCGTCCAGGTGTCGACGGACGGCCGCGGAGCGGGTCGGTGAGAGGAGTCCCTCGGCCAGGTCGGAGATCTCGGAGACGTCCGGATGCTGTGCCGCGTCGGTCGTGGAAGTCACGCGCGCCCACCTCCGCCCTTCACAGCAGCTGGATCAGTCGGTCCGTTGTCCTTCGGCCCCGGCACCGGTGGGACGGATGTCCCCGGCGTCCGGTTCCTTCCCCCCTCGGGAGCGTCGTTACCCACCGTCCCGGTGCGGAGATGCGTGAGCATCGGCAGCAGTCGTGCCCGGCCACGTGCGCAGCGGCTTTTCACGGTTCCGGTGGGGACGCCGAGGATACGTGCCGCTTCCGCGACCGGGTATCCCTGCATGTCGACGAGGACGAGTGCGGCGCGCTGTTCCGCGGGGAGGGTGGCCAGCGCGGCCAGGAGCTCCCGGTGGAGGTCCTGGCGCTCGGCCGGGGCTTCGGCGGATTCGTGCGGTTCGAGGAGCTGTTCGAGCCGGGCGGTGTCGTCGACGGAGGCGGTCCTGCGGGATGCGCTCTTGCGGAGGCGGTCCAGGCAGGCGTTGACCGTGATGCGGTGCAGCCAGGTGGTGACGGCCGACTGGCCGCGGAAGGTGTGGGCGGCCCGGAACGCGGAGATCAGGGCGTCCTGGACGGCGTCCGCGGCCTCCTCACGGTCGCCGAGGGTCCGCAGGGCAACCGCCCAGAGGCGGTCCCTGTGGCGCCGTACGAGCTCACCGAAGGCGTCCGGGTCTCCGGCGACATGGCGCGCCAGGAGCTCCCGGTCGCCCGTGGCGTCGTCCTTCGGATCGTCCAACGGTGAGCCCCTCCCTCAGCGGCGGTCAGCCCAGGACCTTGATCTCGCTCAGCTTGCCTCGGTACCCGCTGGGGCCGGCGGGCAGTTCGGTGAGCCAGACGAGGACGTAGCGGGTCGTGACGGGCTTGGCGGGCTTCAGCGTCACGTCGCTGCCGGACCCGGACGCCTGGGTGGTGTACTCGCCGGGCATGGACGGCTCGCTCACCGTGCCGGCGGGCGCGGTGCGCAGTTCCACGGAGGTGTCGCCCAGGAACGACAGATCGACCTGGCCGACCTCCTGTTCCTTGCCGAGATCGAGGACGAGGCCCACGCCCTTCTTCAGCTTTCCGAAGTCGGGGGTGGCGTAGTTCACGGTGTGCCAGAAGGTGCTGGGGTCGCCGTCGTAGGCGTTCACCTTGAGGTTGCCGTTCTCCACGCCGTTGCCCAGGGGGTCGAAGTCGCGGGACGATTCGACGGTGAGCGGCGTGAGCGGCTTCGGCTTCTCGTCGCTCGTCGGGCCCGGTACGGGCGTCTTCGTCGTGGCCTCCGGCTCCAGGAGCCGGTCCGCGATCTGCCAGCTGCCGAGACCGAGGGCGGCGATGAGCAGGGCCGAGACGGCCCACTTCAGCGCGGTGCCGGTACGGCTCTGCAGGGGGGGCGGCGGGGCCGCGACGGGCTGGGTGACGGCGGGGTGCGGCTGGGGTCGGCCGTAGGTGCCCTGCTGGTAGGTGGTCCGCTGGTACTCCGGCGGCGTGGGGAACTCCGGCTCGGGCGCCTTGACCCGGGGCATCGCCGCCACGGCCTTGGCGAGTTCGTCCGGAGTGGTGCAGGGCGGTTCCTGGCGGGAGGCGGTGGCGCCGTCGTTGGCGAGGGCGCGCATGGCGATCTCGGAGAGCCCGCGGTGGACGCCGGCCCGGACCTGGTCGGGCGCGAGCAGACCGACGCCCTTGGGGAGGCCGGAGAGGCCGTGGGCGTCGTTGTCGTACGGCCAGCGCTGGGTGAGCGCCGCGTAGAGCAGGGCGCCGATGGCCTCGGTGTCGGTGCGCTGGGGGCGTTCGGCGGTGATGCCGCGCAGGGCGGCGTTCACGGCGAGGCCGCGGATGCGGTACTGGCCGGTGGAGCTGCGCAGGACGGCACCGGGGGTGAGGCGGAGGTGGGCGAGGCCTTCGCGGTGGGCGGCGGCCATGGCCTGGGAGACCTGGCTGACGAGCTGGTAGGCCTCGTGCGGCTCCAGTGGTCCGGCCGCGAGGAGCGCGGTGAGCTCCGTCGCGTCGGGGAGCCACTCGTGCACCACGTACACGAGGTCGTTCTCCTCGACGGCGTCGAGGACCTGGACGAACCGGGGGTCACCGAGGAGCGCGGAGGAACGGGCGGCGGCCAGGACGGAACGGGCGCGCGGGTGGTCGGCGGGCAGGAGGTGCACCCCGACGGCACGCCGGAGCTTCTCGTCGACGGCACGCCAGCTGCTGAAGCCGTCCAGACGGGTGACGCACTCCTCCAGGCGGTAGCGGCGGGCCAGCTTGTGGCCGCTGTGGAGTTCGGGAGTGGTGAGCGAGGGCTGTTCGCCAGTCTGTCGTTCGGCCTTCTTCTTCTCCGTGGTTCCGGCTTTCCTGCCCGCCGTCTTCTGCGCTTCCGCCACCCCGTCGGTCGCGGCCGAGTCCGCCTTGGCGGTCAGCGGATCGTCACCGCTGTTGTCGGCCACGTCGACGGCAGCCGTGCTACGTTCCGCCACCGTCGTTCCTGCCTCCCCATCCGTTGCGCCACATCCACCAGCCAAGCCAATTGTGCCCACAGTTGGACGCTGTGCACGACACGCGGCCCCCGCCGATGGTTGTGCGGCAGGCGCGACCTCAGCGTCCCAGACGCCCGCGCACCATGCCCACCAGGGTGTTCAGCTCGGCGATGCGCATGCGCTTCGCCGCGACGAAGAAGACGCCGAGGAGTACCGCGCCACCGGCCAGCAGGGCTACGAGGGAGCCCAGGGCACCGTCGCCGAGCAGCTTCAGCAGCCCGAAGCCGACGGCACCGCCGACGATCGCGGCGGGCAGGGAGGCCATGCAGAGCCGCGCGTACGTCCGCAGGACGTGGGCGCCGTCCAGGTCGCCTCCCAGCCGGTTGCGCAGGCGGCGCCAGGCGATACCGACGCCCACGGCGTAGGCGAGGCCGTAGGCACCGGCCATGCCGACCACCGCCCACTGCGCCGGCAGGAGCACGTAGCAGAGCGCGGAGACCGCCGCGTTGACGGCGGCGACGATGACGGTGTTGTAGAAGGGCGTCCGCGTGTCCTCGTAGGCGTAGAAGCCGCGCAGGACGACGTACTGCACGGAGTACGGGATCAGGCCGAGGCCGAAGGCCATGAGGATGAAGCCCATGCCCCGGGCCGCCTCGACGCCGCTGGAGGCGTAGAGCAGGGTGCACATCGGGACGCCGAGCGCGAGGAAGGCGAAGGAGACCGGGACGATGGCGACGGCCGAGTTGCGCAGGCCCTGGGAGATGTCGTCCCGGACGGCGCCCGGGTCGTCGTCGTGGGCGGCGCGGGAGATGCGCGGGAGCAGCGCGGCCATGACGGAGACCGTGATGATGGCCTGCGGCATGCCCCAGATCAGCTGGGCGTTGGAGTACGCGAGGAAGCCGGCGCCGTTCTTCCCGGACTCCTCACCGGCCGCGGTGGCGAGCTGGGTGACGACCAGGACACCCGCCTGGTTGGCGAGGACGAACAGGACGGTCCACTTGGCCAGCTTGACCGTCTTGCCGAGCCCGTGGCCCTTCCAGTCGAAACGGGGACGGAAGCGGAAACCGGCCTCGCGCAGGTACGGGATCATCGCCAGGGCCTGGACGACAAGTCCGAGCAGGGTGCCGACACCGAGGAGGCGGATGCCCTCGTCCGGGATCGTCTGCACGCCCATGTGGGATTCGGCGGAGGTGCCGTAGACCCAGATGAACAGGCCGAAGGTGACGATCATGACGATGTTGTTGAGGACCGGGGTCCACATCATCGCGCCGAACTTGCCCCGTGCGTTCAGGATCTGACCCATCACCACATGCACACCCATGAAGAAGATGGTGGGCAGGCAGTAGCGGGCGAAGGTGACGGCGACGCTGTTGGCCGCGGCGTCGTCGGCGATGGTGTTCGACATCAGCCGGATCAGCAGGGGGGCGGCGAAGACGGCGGCGGCCACGATCAGGCCGAGGGCCACCATCACCAGGGTGAGGAGACGGTTGGCGTAGGCCTCGCCGCCGTCCTCGTCGTTCTTCATCGAGCGGACCAGCTGCGGTACGAAGACCGAGTTGAGCCCGCCGCCGACGGTGAGGATGTAGATCATCGTCGGAAGCGTGTAGGCCACGGTGAAGGTGTCACCGAGCAGGGCGGCGCCGAGCGCGCCCGTGATGACGAGGCTGCGGACGAAGCCGGTGAGCCGGGAGACCAGGGTGCCGGCCGCCATCACGGCGCTCGACTTCAGCAGGCCCGAGGCGCGTCCGGTCTTCTTCGGTGCGGGCGCGGGCAGGGGCTCCGGCTCCGGTGCGGGCGGCGGCCCCTGCCCCGGCGTCTGCTGGTCGCGGTAGAGATGCGCGAAGGCGTCCGGTTCCGGCTGCTCCTCGCCGGCCCGGGTCACCAGGTCGTCCACGCCGGTGAACTGCACGGTCCGCGCGTCGTCCCCGTACGGAAGGTGGCGGGAGGGGCCGTCGGGCTCCGGGGCCGGGGTCTGCGCCCACACCCGGGGGTCGGGGGCGTGCGGCGGAGCGGCCGGCTGCTGGTACAGCGGCTGCGGCTCCTCGTAGGTGCCGGGTGGTGGCGGGGGGTGCGCCGCGCGGTCGTACAGCGCTTCGCCGACCGGGTCCTGCGCCGAGAGGTCCTGGGCCCGGTACGGGTCGTGGGTGTAGGCGTCCTGGACGTACGGGTCCTGGGCGTAGGGCGTGCCGCCGTACGGGTGATCGCCGTACGGGTTCTCCCCGTACGGATGCCCGGGCGCGGGGCTCTGGTGCGGCGGGGGCACCGGGGCGGGGCCGGAACCGGGGGGAGTCATGGGTGTCCCACCGGACGGCGTGGTGCCGCCCGCACCCTGGCCGCGGTCACCGTCGTACGGCGCGTTCATGGTTACCCCACCTCATCGTCCCCGGCCGACCGGCCACGACATCGCTCAACGGTCCACTTTCTCACCCGGGCCCGCGGGGTCGCCGCTTTCGGACCCGGTGTCCGGTGTCGGGTCACTCGGCTGCGCCTCGGCGGCCGCCTCGCCGGACCCTTCGGCGGCGTCCTGGGCGGTGTCGTCCACGGACTCGTTCCCGGCCTCGGCGTTCAGGGCGGCCATCCGCTTGCGCTGGGAGTACATCCGCACTCCGGCGAGGACGAGGAGCAGGACTCCACCGGCGAGGACGAGCATCACCGTGGGAGTGATCTCGGAGACCTTCACCATGAAGGTCATGGGCCGGCCGTACGGCGTGCCGTCCTCGGTGTACAGCTGGGCGGTCATCGGCACCTGGCCGTTGGCGTTGGCCGCCGCCGTGAACTTCACCGACTGGCTGTGCCCGGCGTTGATCCGGATCGGCAGCTCGGCGGCGCCGTCGCCGCCGTTCAGCTTGAGGCGGTTCTTGTTGCCCGGGGTGAGACGCAGCACCAGGTGGTCGACGCCCTGCAGCAGCTGGTTCTGGACCGTCACGGGGATCGTGGCGCTGCGCCCGGACAGGGTGAGGTCGGACTTGTCGACGAGCTGGACGCCCTCGGTGAGGTCCTGGAGGTGGTCCAGGACGGTGTCCCGGTAGAGGGCGGCCGTGCTCGCCCGGCCCCGCCAGGACATGGACATCTCGCGGTTGATCGCGTTGCCGAAGGGGGTGACGACCCGTTCCGGTGCGGTCAGGACGACCTTGAAGTCGTCCAGCTCGTCGCGGGTGGTCTTCATGTCGCGGAACGCCTGCACGGGCAGTTCCTGGTCCCGCAGCCGCTTCGGATAACGGGAGGTGGCCGGCACCGTCGTGGAGGCCTCCGGGTCCGGCTTGACCGCGGCGGCGGCGATCAGGTCCAGGGGCTGGGTCCACCGCTTCGCGGAGAGGCCCCGCAGGGCGGCGGCCATGGCCTGGGCCTGCGAGACGGTCGGTGTCCGCTGCGGGGCGACCACGACACTGCGCTGCTGCTCGGGCTGCTCCAGGGTGATCGCGAGCGACTGGGCGAGGAACTCCTGCACCGCGCGGGTGGAGCTCTCCGACCGGATGAGATCGCCCTCGAAGGCGGTCGACAGGAGCGCGTCACTCACCACGGCGGTGGTGCCGCCACCGAGCGGGCGCGCCGCGGAGGGGGTGTAGGAGAGGTCGTCGCGGACGCTGTCGCTGCGGGCGATCACCTTGTCGGCGCCCGCGGAGGTCGCCACGGCCACGATCGAGGGATCGACGGCGCCGTCGGCGGGCCAGGAGAAGTCGGTGGACGGCTGGACGTGGAGGATCGTCTCCACCGTCGTGCCCGCGAGGGAGGTGGCCGACTGGAGGTGTCCGAGCGATCCGGGGACGTCCTTGCCGCGGTGGGCGAGGGAGGCGAGATCCGGGTCGGCGAACGGCAGCGCGACGACCTTGTCGCCCTGAACGGCCTTCTCCAGCTCGTTCAGCCACCGCTCGGCGAGGGCCTGGTGGCCGCCGGGCACGTGGGTGGTTCCCTCCTTGACCCGGTAACCGTTCGCCATGGCGTCGACGGAGGCCAGCAGGTCGGGGTCGATCACCCACGTGACGGGGAGGTCCCTGCCCAGCGAGACCATCTCGTCGAGACGTCCTCCCGGGCGCAGCTCCGCGGCCAGATCGTCGTCCTCGAAGATGGGGGTCTGCTGCGCGTCGGTACCGGTCTCGGCCGACACGTGGGAGGAGGAGATCAACGGCCAGAGATAGGTGAGCTGGGTCTTCTTCTCCGTGGCCTCCGGCTGGTACGGCAGGAAGGTCCGCTCGATGCCGAGCACCCGGTCGTAGCCCTGGCCGGCGAGCTGTCCCGTGAGGGAGACCCCCAGCTGGTACACGCCCGCCGCGTCGAGGCCGAGCTTGGTGACCGGTACCGAGAGGGTGAACTCGGCGCTGAGTCCGGCCTTGAGCTCCGGAATCCTGAGCTTGGGGGCGCCGAGGGCGGCGGGGTCGCTGCCGGTCCGGAAGCCGGTCCGGCCCGAGATCTGCTCGATCTGGCTCCGGCTGGTCATCCGGGGGCCCACCCGCAGGTCCACGCTCGCGCCGGTGATCGTCTTCTTCCCCAGGTTGGTGACCGTCCCTTTGACCGTGACGGTGTCCCCTTCGACAGGGGCACTGGGAGAGAGCGTGTCGAGCGACACATCGACGGTCCGGGAACCGGATGCCCCCTCGGCGGCCGCCGCCGGAGGGGCGGTCGGAACCTGGAGCAGCCCCGCGAGGAGCGGAGCCCCGACGGCCACGGTGAGGGTGCGCCGCAGCCATCGGCGGGCAGGTGAGGGACCGGTTCCCTGGATGTCTGCCGCCTCGGCCACGCGTTCGCCCGTCCTCGTCGTTGTCTCTGGTGCCAGTGGTGTCGGTGGTTCCCGGTTGCTGTGTCCAGGCATGGTAACGAGGCACGCCGGGGGCAAGTGCCGGGGACTGCTCCAGCGGATGAGCGGGAGTGCGGAGGCCGTCGGGGGAAAACCGGGGCGTCGCCCGGACCCGGGGCACGTACCCTTTTCTGTTGTGCCGAACGCCAACGAAGACACCCCGACTGCACTGAGCCAGGTGCAACGCCGCGCGGTCAGTGAACTGCTGCGCGTGTCCCCTGTCGCCGACGATCTCGCCCGCCGCTTCCAGGAGGCCGGGTTCAGCCTCGCGCTGGTCGGCGGCTCGGTACGGGACGCACTGCTCGGCCGGCTCGGCAACGACCTGGACTTCACCACCGACGCCCGCCCCGAGGACGTGCTGAAGATCGTCCGTCCGTGGGCCGACGCCGTGTGGGAGGTCGGCATCGCCTTCGGAACGGTCGGCTGCCAGAAGGCGGGCTACCAGGTGGAGGTCACCACCTACCGCTCCGAGGCCTACGACCGGACCTCGCGCAAGCCGGAGGTCTCGTACGGCGACTCCATCGACGAGGACCTGGTCCGGCGTGACTTCACCGTCAACGCCATGGCGGTGGCCCTCCCCGAGAAGGAGTTCATCGACCCGTACGGTGGTCTCGAGGACCTCGCGGCCCGGGTGCTCCGCACCCCCGGCACCCCCGAGGAGTCCTTCTCCGACGACCCGCTGCGCATGATGCGGGCGGCGCGCTTCGCCGCTCAGCTGGACTTCGAGGTCGCTCCCGAGGTCGTCACGGCGATGAAGGAGATGTCCGGCCGGATCGAGATCGTCTCCGCCGAGCGGGTCCGCGACGAACTCAACAAGCTGCTGCTCTCCGCCCACCCCCGCAAGGGCCTCGGGCTCCTCGTGGAGACCGGCCTCGCCGACCACGTGCTGCCCGAACTGCCGGCGCTGCGCCTGGAGAGCGACGAGCACCACCGGCACAAGGACGTCTACGAGCACTCCCTGACGGTGCTCGACCAGGCGATCGACCTGGAGGAGGACGGCCCGGACCTGGTGTTGCGCCTCGCCGCCCTGCTCCACGACATCGGCAAGCCGCGCACCCGCCGCTTCGAGAAGGACGGCCGGGTCTCCTTCCACCACCACGAGGTGGTCGGAGCCAAGATGACCAAGAAGCGCATGACCGCGCTCAAGTACTCCAACGAGATGATCAAGGACGTCTCGCGTCTCGTGGAGCTGCACCTGCGCTTCCACGGGTACGGGACCGGCGAGTGGACCGACTCGGCCGTGCGCCGGTACGTGCGGGACGCGGGCCCCCTGCTCTCCCGGCTCCACAAGCTCACCCGCTCGGACTGCACCACGCGCAACAAGCGCAAGGCGAGCGCCCTCTCCCGTGCCTACGACGGCCTGGAGGAGCGCATCGCGCAGCTCCAGGAGCAGGAGGAGCTGGAAGCGATCCGGCCGGACCTCGACGGCAACGAGATCCAGGAGATCCTCGGCATCCGCCCGGGTCCTGCCGTGGGCCAGGCCTACAAGTTCCTCCTGGAGTTGCGGCTGGAGAACGGCCCGATGGACCGCGACGCCGCCGTGGCGGCGCTCAAGGAGTGGTGGGCCGCCCGCGACTGAGCGGGGGTGCGGGGAGCGCCGGCGTTTCACGTGAAACGGACCGTTTCACGTGAAACTCGCGGCCTGATCGCTGGGGAGCCGGCCGGTAGTGCCGACCGGGGTGGGGTGGTGTTTCACGTGAAACATCACCCCACCGCGCGTTTCCGGACCAAGGTGACAGCGATCACCGCATAGAGCACGGCCACGAGACCGACCAGCAGCGTGGAACGCCCGTCGGTCGGCAGCATCAGCGCCGAGACCCCCGCCGCGCCGACGAAGGCCATGTTGAACAGCACGTCGTAGAGGGAGAACACCCGCCCCCGATAGGAGTCGTCCACGGCCGTCTGCACCACCGTGTCCGTCGCGATCTTCGCGCCCTGTGTGACGAGGCCGAGAGCGAAGGCCGCGACGAGGAACGGAACGGGAGCGAAGGTCAGGCCGAGGACCGGGACCAGAACGGCGGCCGTCCCCGCGCACGTGGCCATCCAGCCGAAGGGGCCGAGCCGGCCCACTGCCCCCGGGGAGAGGACGGCGGCCGCGAAGAAGCCGGCCGCGGAGAGGGCGACCGCGAGCCCGAGGAGTCCCAGCCCTTCCTCCTCGGTGGAGCTCCACGCGTACCGGCAGAGCATGAGGACGGTCACGAGGAGGGCGCCGTAGCAGAAGCGCATCAGCCCGATGGTGAGCAGCGCCCGCGCGGCGGACCGCCGCTCGGCGAGGTGGCGCAGCCCGGCGGCGAGGCCGCGGGCGGTGGAGGCGAGGGCCGAGGAGAACCGGGGTGGCGCGAGCCCCGGATCCGGACCGAGGAGTTCGCGGGGCATGCGCAGGGACGCGAGGGCGGAGCAGAGGTAGAGGAGGGCCCCGAAGGCCACCACCGCCGCGTCGGACCCGCCGGCGAGCAGCCGGACGCCCAGGGCCAGACCGCCGCCGAGGGTGGCGGCCAGGGTGCCGGCGGTGGGGGAGAGCGAGTTGGCCACGACCAGCCGCTCCTCGTCGACGACTCGGGGAAGGGCGGCCGAGAGGCCCGCGAGAACGAACCGGTTGACAGCCGTGACCGAGAGAGCCGAGACGTAGAACAGCCAGTCGGGGACGGAGGCGAGGATCAGGACGGCGGTCCCGCAGGCGAGGAGGGCGCGCAGCAGGTTCCCGTACAGGAAGACCTGCCGTCGCTGCCAGCGGTCGAGGAGGACGCCGGCGAAGGGGCCGACGACGGAGTACGGCAGCAACAGGACCGCCATGGCCGAGGCGATGGCACCCGGCGAGGTCTGCTTCTCGGGGGAGAAGACGACGTACGTGGCCAGCGCCACCTGGTAGACGCCGTCGGCGGACTGGGACAGGAGCCGGACGGTCAGCAGGCGGCGGAAGTCGCGCAGGCGCAGCAGTACGCGCAGATCACGTACGACGGACATGGCAGCAAGACTCACATACGACGAGGGTCCCCGGGCAGTGCCTCGGGGACCCTCGTGCGGAGTCGGCGGAACCGGCTGGTTCCTAGCGCTCGACCTCACCCTTGATGAACTTCTCGACGTTCTCGCGGGCCTCGTCGTCGAAGTACTGGACCGGCGGGGACTTCATGAAGTAGCTCGACGCGGAGAGGATCGGGCCGCCGATGCCGCGGTCCTTGGCGATCTTCGCGGCACGCACGGCGTCGATGATGACACCCGCCGAGTTCGGGGAGTCCCACACCTCGAGCTTGTACTCCAGGTTCAGCGGAACGTCACCGAAGGCACGGCCCTCGAGACGGACGTACGCCCACTTGCGGTCGTCCAGCCAGGCCACGTAGTCGGAGGGGCCGATGTGGACGTTCTTCTCGCCGAGCTCCCGGTCGGGGATCTGCGAGGTGACGGCCTGCGTCTTGGAGATCTTCTTGGACTCCAGGCGCTCGCGCTCGAGCATGTTCTTGAAGTCCATGTTGCCGCCGACGTTCAGCTGCATCGTGCGGTCCAGGATGACGCCCCGGTCCTCGAACAGCTTCGCCATGACGCGGTGCGTGATGGTGGCGCCGACCTGGGACTTGATGTCGTCACCGACGATCGGGACACCGGCCTCGGTGAACTTGTCCGCCCACTCCTTGGTGCCGGCGATGAAGACCGGGAGGGCGTTGACGAAGGCGACCTTGGCGTCGATGGCGCACTGGGCGTAGAACTTCGCCGCGTCCTCGGAGCCGACCGGCAGGTAGCAGACGAGGACGTCGACCTGCTTGTCCTTGAGGACCTGGACGATGTCGACCGGGGCCTCGGCGGACTCCTCGATGGTCTCGCGGTAGTACTTGCCCAGACCGTCGAGGGTGTGACCTCGCTGGACGGTGACGCCGGTGGCGGGCACGTCGCAGATCTTGATGGTGTTGTTCTCGCTGGCGCCGATGGCGTCGGCGAGGTCAAGGCCCACCTTCTTCGCGTCCACGTCGAACGCGGCGACGAACTCGACGTCACGCACGTGGTAGTCGCCGAACTGCACGTGCATCAGGCCGGGGACCTTGGCCGCCGGGTCGGCGTCCTTGTAGTACTCGACGCCCTGGACCAGCGACGCGGCACAGTTGCCCACGCCGACGATGGCTACGCGAACCGAACCCATTTCCGGTTGCTCCCTGTGTATTCGTGGAATTCCCGCTGAGGGCGGGGATTCACTTGGCGGTGTCATCGGACGGATCCGGCCGGGTGCTGCCCCCGTGCCGGGGCAGGCCGCCCGTTTCTTCGGAATCGTTGTCGTGCCGAGCGGGGGCATCGGTGCCGGATCGCTGATCCCGCCCTGCCCGCTCGCTCTCGATGAGCTCGTTCAGCCAGCGCACCTCGCGCTCCACGGACTCCATACCGTGGCGCTGCAGCTCAAGCGTGTAGTCGTCGAGCCGCTCCCGCGTCCTGGCCAGTGAGGCGCGCATCTTCTCCAGGCGCTCCTCGAGCCGGCTGCGGCGGCCCTCCAGTACCCGCATCCGCACCTCGCGCTCGGTCTGACCGAAGAAGGCGAAGCGGGCGGCGAAGTGCTCGTCCTCCCAGGCATCGGGCCCGGTGTGGGAGAGGAGCTCCTCGAAGTGCTCCTTACCTTCCGGTGTCAGCCGGTAGACGATCTTCGCGCGGCGCCCCGCCAGCGAGGCGGCGAGCGCCTCCTCGGGGGCGCTGCCCGGCTCCTCGATCAACCAGCCGTTTGAGACCAGCGTCTTGAGGCAGGGGTACAGCGTCCCGTAGCTGAAGGCGCGGAAGATGCCGAGCGACGTGTTGAGCCGCTTGCGCAGCTCGTACCCGTGCATCGGGGCCTCGCGCAGGAGGCCGAGAACGGCGAACTCGAGGATGCCCGATCGCCTGCTCATCCGCTCGCCTCCTCCTCCACCCCGGGACGCTTATGCCGTACTGATGTATCGACTCGATACATCCCGACGATAGAACGGCCGCTGACCGGCGACAAGGGGGGGTCCCGTGACCGGCGTCACATCATCAATTCACAGCAGGCGACTTGCCTGATTTGGGGTGAAGTTCGGCCCTAGGGGGTTTTTGGCCGTGCGTAGTCTGTCCCGCATGCAGACCACCGGGAACCAAGCGACGCGCTGGGGCGTCAGTGCAGCGGGTGACCGGCTGCGGTACGGAGGGACCTCCGATGGGGTCCAGGCCGTACACATTTCGGGGGGACCGGAACTCAACTGCCGCTTCCAGGCCTACGCGCCTGCCCGAGGAGTAGTCGTTCGATGAGCGAGCATCGTCGCAAAATGCCGCCGCAGCAGCCGCCGACAGGCGGTCGCGCGGCGGCACGGCGCGCCGCACAGCAGCCGATGGGCCGTCGGTCGGCCCCGGCCCATGACACCGGTATGGAGGCCCCTTCGGCCTCGTACGGGCCGCCCTCCTCGTACGGGGAGGAGCGCCCCTACGGTGGCCGTGCCGAGGCCCGGCGCGCCGCCCAGCGCGGCGGTCGCCGCCGCGCGGCCGAGCACGGCCACGGTGGCGCCGGAGGTGCCGGCGGCGGACGGCGCGGCGGCGGTGGCGGCGGCAACGGAGGGCCGGGGCGGGGCCGCGGGGGCCGTCCGCCGGGCAAGAAGCGGCTGATCGACTATCCGCGTCACGACAAGTACGGCTGGCGTCGCTGGGTGCCGTCGTGGAAGTTCGTGACAGGCACGTTCCTGTTCTTCACGGCGAGCTTGATGGGCGCGGCGTTCATCGCGTACGCCAAGGTCGGCATCCCCGACGAGGCGGAGACCGCGACCTCGCAGAACAACATCTTCTACTGGGCCAACGGCGAGCGCATGGTCGCCACGGGCAGCGGTCAGAACCGGCAGATCGTCGGGTTCGAGAAGATCCCGACGCACATGCAGGACGCCGTGGTCTCGGCCGAGAACAAGACGTTCTGGACGGACTCCGGCGTCGACCCCATGGGTATCGGCCGCGCCGTCTGGAACATGGCCAAGGGCGGCGAGACCCAGGGCGGCTCGACCATCACCCAGCAGTACGTGAAGAACAACCGGCTCGACGACCAGTCCCAGACGGTCACCCGGAAGGTGAAGGAACTCTTCATCTCCATGAAGGTCGGCAACGAGCTGAAGAAGCCCGAGATCATGGCCGGCTACCTGAACACCGCGTACTACGGGCGCGGTGCCTACGGCATCCAGGCCGCCGCCCGCGCGTACTTCAACGTGGACGCCGAGGATCTCGACGTCAGCCAGTCCGCGCTGCTCGCCGCGGTCCTCAAGGGCGCCACGTACTACGACCCGGCCGGCTACCCGGAGATCGACCCGGAGGCGACGGCCGAGAAGAACACGGCCCGCGCCACCGAGCGGTGGAACTGGATCCTCGACGAGATGGTCAAGGACGGCAGGCTCCCGCCGGAGGAGCGCGCGAAGTACCCGACGTTCCCCAAGGTCGAGAAGCCCAAGCCGGCCGCCAACATGAGCGGCCAGATCGGCTACCTCGTCAGCACGGCCAAGGCGAACGTCCGCAACAAGTTCGGCATCACCGAGCAGGAGCTGGAGCGCGGCGGCTACGAGATCCGTACCACCTTCCAGAAGCCGAAGGTGGAGGCGCTCGAGAAGTCGATCAAGAAGATCTACGACGAGTACATCGACCCCGAGAAGCGCCCGGAGACCGACACCCACGTCCAGTTCGGCGGCGCCTCGGTCGACGCCGCGACGGGCGCGATCGTCGCCCTCTACGGCGGCACCGACTACACCAAGCACTACACCAACAACGCCGACAACACCGGCGCCCAGGTGGGATCGACCTTCAAGCCCTTCGTCCTCGCCGCCGCCATGAAGGACGGCGTGCGCAACCCGGAGCTCGGGCCCGATCAGGGCGCCGACGAGCGCACCATCGTCGACCCCGACAAGAGCCGCTACTCCGGCAAGAACGAGCTGAAGGTCCGCCGCTACAACGGCGAGATCTGGCACAACGAGAAGGGTGAGGAGTGGCTGCAGACGAACGATGACAACAAGAGCTACGGCAACATCACCCTCCGCGAAGCGATGATCCGTTCGGCCAACTCGCCGTACGTGCAGCTCGGCATGGACGTCGGTATCGACAAGGTCCGGGACGCCGCCATCAAGGCCGGACTGCGGCCGGAATCGCTCGTCCAGGGCGAGGTGCCGTCGTTCTCCCTCGGCATTTCCAGCCCCAGCGCCATCCGTATGGCCGGGGCGTACGCGACCTTCGCCAACCAGGGCGTGCAGAACGAGCCGTACTCCGTCACCGAGGTGAAGCGCGGCGGCCAGACCATTCACAAGCACAAGTCCGAGCCGCAGCAGGCCTTCACCTCCGCCATCAGCAGCAACGTCACCGACGTGCTGCGGGACGTGGTGGAGTCGCCGTACGGCACCGGCCGCAAGGCCAAGGTCCCCGGCCGCCAGGTGGCCGGCAAGACGGGTACGACCGACGGCAACAAGTCGGCCTGGTTCGTGGGCTACACGCCCCAGCTGTCGACCGCCATCGACATGTACCGCTTCTCCGACGACGAGACGCAGAAGAAGCGCGAGTTCCTGGAGATGTTCGGCACGGGTGACCAGCCGAAGATCCACGGTTCGTCGTTCCCGTCGCGGATCTGGCAGGACTACATGACCGAGGCCGTCAAGACCTACCCGGTCAAGGCCTTCCCCGCGCCGGAGAAGCTGGAGGACGCCAAGTCGGTCTTCGGCGGCGGCGCGACCAGCCCCGCGCCGACCCCGACGGTCACGGAGACGCCCACCCAGTCCGCCACGCCGACCACGACTCCCCCGACCACGACGGCCCCGCCGACGACGACTCCGCCGACGACGCCGTCCAAGTCGCCGAAGCCGACCAAGACGGAGACGTGCAGCATCTGGGACCGGGACTGCAACAACCCGGACGACCCCGGTGGCACCACGGGTCAGCCGACGACGACTCCGCCGGCGACGCCGACCACGGAACCCGGTCCGACCGACTCGCCGACGGGCGGTGGCGGTTCCGGCGGTCCCGGCGGCGACAACGGCAAACCCGAGGACGGCAGCTGGTTCCCCTAGCCTCTCCTGAGGCCGGAGGCCCGAGGGCCGCCGCGGCCGGTCCGTACCCCGTGTACGGTCCGG
>NZ_JAPSIW010000419.1 GCF_031178505.1 Streptomyces sp.
GTACCGGCGGCGTCACCTGTGGACGCGTCAGGTGCTGAGCCGGGACGACGTGGCGTATCGTTGCCGCAGCGCTACGCCACTCGTGGCCCTCGCGGCGGTGCGTCGTAGGTGCACTACCCGCGGCCGACCCCATGCGCTCGCTCCGTGCACGTTGATGCGGCCGCACGGGCATCGTCGGTGCGGCCGCGGTGCAGTTGCTCCGCATCGGCCTGGCCTTCCTTCACGTGCGATACCTCCAGCGTGGCCCGTGCACCCGCCCGCCGCACCCCCGACGCCGCCGCACCCGCATCACCTCCGTGCGCCGACACGGGAAATGCCGCCGCACGACCCGCTGCACCGTGCTGACGCACGCGGCTGACTCGACAGCAATCCTTGCGCCTGCGGCGCGGCGTGCACCCTTCCGCCAGGTTCGGCGCACGGGCACGTGCGGTGCATGAGGACTTGTCACGACTCACGCCACGGCATTCGCCCGCCCCGTCACCGGATCTTGCGGGTGCACCTCCGGTCGCACCTCCCCGCAACGCTCCGGGCTCCGTCACGCGGAGGACACCCGAGCGGGCGGCTGCGTGGAGCGCGGGCCGCGACAGGCAGAATGAGCGGAGCAGTCAAACGACACGGAGGTGCAGCAGCACATGGCGAAGCCGCAACGCAGGTCGAAGGCAGTGCTGGCAAGGGAGGCCGCGCGGGAGAAGGCAGCGCGGTTCCGCGAGCTGGAGGACGAGCGCCTTCGCATCGCCGAAGCAGCGATTCTGATTCAAGAAGAGATCGACGACTTCGACGAGGAGACGGAGCGTCGTGTCGCCAAGCTCCGTGAGGAGCGGAACAGCCAGCTGGTGGAGAAGCGGCAAAAGCTCGACGCGCTCGTGGTGGAGATGCTCGACACCGAGATTCCCGCCCAGGAGGCTTCCGAGCGACTCGGCATGTCGGTCGGGCAGGTGCGTGCGGCGAAGAAGTCATTCGAGCAGACCGTGGCGGCGCTCGCCGAGACACCCGACGCCGACGACGCCACCGCGCCGGCCTCCGCCCCTACCGCAGCCACGTCGGCCGACGATGCGGCCGCTTCGCCTGCGCCGTCCGCCGACCAGACAGGCATCGCACCCCCCGTGACTCAGACGGCTCCAGCAGCGGAGTCGTACGACTTCCCGCCGCCCGGCGGATCGCCCGCAGTGCCATCCCAGGAAGGCTCGCCGGAGAATCTCCAGAGCACGACCCTTCCGCCAGGGTCCGTGGGCTGAGGAGGCATCAACGCGTAGGGGCCCGGCCCGCAGACGATTCTCCGTCTGCGGGCCGGGCCCCTACGCGTTGGCCGTGACCAGTCGCTCAGAACAACGACATCTGTCCATCGTCCTCGACGTCCGGAGCGACGACGCTGGGCTCTGCGGGGAAGAGCGGCACCATCGCGGCACTCGGGTCGGACGCACGAACGGCGGCAAGGTACGCCTCCGCGTCGTACCCCCGGGCCAGTGCCTTGCGGACGAGGGGACGCGCCTCACCCTCCAGCATCGCGGCGGCCAGAGCCTCCAGGTCGAGCCCGTCGCGGAGTGCGGCCTGGAGGGCCTGTGCGCGCCCGAGGGAGCCGCGGGTGTCGGCATAGCCGAGGTGGGCCCGGCCGGCCGCGCGGCCCTGGTCCGCCATCTGCCGCATGTTCGTGCGCTGCGTCGCGCTCGACAGGTGGTCGATATGCACGCACAGCGATTCGTTGCAGCTATGCGCGGTGATCGCACGTGCGGGAAGCGGGCCGTGCACCTGCTCCATCAGCCACCGGTGCACCCGTACGGTGCGTTCGCGTCCGGCCTCGGTGACGACGGCCTTGGCGTAGCCGTCCGTGGTGAGGCTCCGCATCCACAGTCGGCACCCATGCGGCACGCGGATGCTGCGTTCTGCGACGTAGTCCAGTGCTCGCTCGGTGTCCCTGCCCATGCTGCCGCTCCCCCGCTCGTCCTGCTCCGGCGATCTTCATCCTGCCAGGGCTGGACGGGCGGGGTTCACTGTGCGCCGGCGGCGGCCTCGCGGGCCTCGTCGAGCAGCTTGCGGGCGTGCGAGGTGACGTGCAGGCCGGTCTCCCGCTGGACGTCCTCGGCGCTCAGGTCGGGGTCGTCCTTCAGCAGACTGATGACCCTCTCTAGACGGGCCGCGCGCAGGATGCGCTCAGCGTGGACCGGGTGCACTCCGAGGTCCTCACCAAGCATCTTCGCGGTGAGGGTGGTGGGGTGCTCGGCGAGCAACTGGCGGGCCCGCTCCCTGCGCTCCTCGGCCTGCGGGTTCGGCGGGCGGGACTGCGATTCCTTGCGGCCGGCCGGGCGCCCCTTGGGGTTGCCGCGGCCGCGGCGGTTGGCCGCCCAGTCGAGGATGGTCTGCCGGCGCCAGAAGTCCTCACCGCCGACGACCTCGCCGTCCACATCCTTGCCACCGAGGTTGAAGTCGGGGTCAGGAAGGCGCGTCTTGCTGCCGTACCGGTAGCCCTTCCACGTGGACAGCGTGACGCGCTTGTCCTCGGGAAGGGCGTAGAGGGACTCCTCCAGGTCGAGCAGGTCGTCGGGGTGCTCGCCGGCCGGCACCGAGGGGAGGTCGTACCGCGGCTGCTCGTTGACGGCCTTGGCCCGCTCCTCCTCCGCGCGCGCGGCCAGCAGCTGCTCCTTGGAGTAAAGGCGCCGGCGGCTGCCCTCGCGGTTGAGGAGCTTCAGGCCGCGGATCTTCTCCCAGTGCTTGGTGTCCTGCCAGTAGCCGACGCTGACGCCGAAGATGTCGGCCGCGATCTGGTCGTCGGCGGGGGTAACGCCGTTGGGGATCATGAGTGTGATGCTCCTGTAGGTAAGGGTTTCGAGTTGCAGCAGGTAGTGCCGGCCAGGTGCCACCCTAGCCAACATTGAAAAAAATACCGCACTTGGGCCGTGCGTGGGAAGTCGCGTGCCGAGGCGTCGCCCAGGGCCCGGAGGGTGTGCCCCCGGGCCCTGGGTCCCGTTCCCGCTCAAAACAGGGTCTCTTGTGCCCAGCCGGCGCTCGCTCCGCGAGTGCGCCGGAGGGCGATGCCGACCGGCGCTCCGTTCCGCCGGCGGCCTTTGGGACGCACCTGCGCTGAGGGGACTTCGTTCCGCACGGGCGATGTCGCTCCGGCGGTGTGCTGCGTCTTGCGGCCGGCGTTCGGGGCAGACGGCCACCGCAGGGTTTGACCCTGCGGTGCCTCCGTGGGAAGGGCCGCGGTAACTACCGCCGCGCGGGCGGTTGCCGTGCGGGCACTGGCTGTCGGGCGGGGCGCCTCAACGCCGGGGCAGTAACCGCCCTCGCCCTCCCACTGCTCGGCGGCCTCGCGCGCGGCGCGGGCCTCTTGCTCGACGAGCGTCACCGGACGCCGGTACCGGCCCACCGCGCCGTACTCCAGGGCGGGCAGACGCCGGGCGGCGGCCTTCTTGTCGTCCATGCGCCGGTACCGCTTCGCGACGCGGGCGTACCGGGCTTCGTACGCGGCCTTGTCGCTGTCGTACAGGCCCGCCGGGTACAGCCGCGCGAGCTCCAGCGCCACCTGGCCCATCGGAGTGGGCACGAGTACGCTGACGCCCCCGGCCGCGTCGGCCGCGACGAGGAACCCGGCGCCGCGCAGCTCCTGCGTCCGTTGCCGGCTGACCCTGCGGCCGCCGCTCCACACGCCGTGCTCGGCGGCCTTCCGGGCCTGCCCGTCGCGCCAGTACAGGCGGCCGGTCTCCGCGGCCTCCAGCACCCGCATGTGCCCGACGGTCCACCCGAGCAGGGGCACGGCGTTCTCGGCGAGGTAGCCGTTCATCACGGCCAGGTGGCGGTTGTCGCTGTCCATGCCGGTGGCGGCCCGCTCGGCGGCCTCCTGCTCGGCCTCGGCGCGTCGCCGCTCGCTCTCCCGCTCGGCCCGCTCCTCGGGCGTCAGCCTGCGCTCCAGCTCGGCGCGCAGCGCGGCGGCCGTCGCCTCGGCCCCGGCCGTCTCCTGGGCGAGCACGGCGTGGTCGACGGCGCTGCGGGCACAGTGGTGCAGCGCGCTGTCCGGCATCTCAGGGTCCGCCGCCCACTGCTCCGCCAGGGCGGCGTATCGCTCGGTCTCAACGGCCTCTGCGTGGACCGCGTGCATGACCTTCTCCAGGCGGGCGGCGTTGCCGGAACTGCTGCGGCACACGGCGTTCAGCGCCTGGTCGTCAGCGGCGGCGGCGAGGGCCGCGGCCTCGCGCGCCACCCCGAGGCAGGTCTGCGGGGTCGGCTCCCCCGGCACGGTGTCAGTCATCGGTCGGTCCTTGTCATTGAGGTCAGCTGGTTGCCTTGCTTCGAGAGGGGCCGGCGCGCGGGGAGGGATCGCTGCGCGCCGGGGGGAGGGACGTCGGGTGCGGCCGTCGCTCGCGGCGCGCAGGGCGGCGGGCGGTCGCGCGGCGGGGAGCGACCTGTCAGGTGTCGGCGCGGCCGCCGGTCACCGCCCGGCGGCCTGGGCGGCGTAGGCCAGTGCGGTGGCCCGCGGATCGTGGGACGCGGCGATGCGCGTGAGCCGCTGGAGCTGGGAGCCGATGCCAGCCCCGGCAAGCGGGCGCCGGAGGTGGGGCCAGACCGCCGCCGCGGCGTCGGCGTAGTCCTTGCCGGCGAGCGCGATCACCTCGGGGGCGTAGAGCAGGGCGCGGCCCATGGCGGCCGCCTGGGCGCGGTGCTTGGCGTGGTCGACGGTGCGCGGGTCCAGTCGTTTCTCGTACGGGCGGATCGGGGTGTCCGGGGTGATCAGCCCGTACTCGGCGCTGACGATGACGACCCTTCCGCCAGGGATGGCCTGGGCGGCCGCGAGGCACTTCGTGAAATACGGCCCGGTGTAGAGCTGGGCGGCGGGGAGCTCCTCGACCCCGTCGGGCAGGGGCCTCTTGCCGGCGCTGCACGGGATGACCACGACGGGGCGGCCGACGGCGGGCGGCGCGAGGACCTCGTGGGCGTCGGTGCGGGGCTGGGTGAGGTCGAAGTGGACGGCGCCCTCCTTCTCCGCGGCGGCCAGTTGCTCGGGAGTGGAGCGGGGAAGCAGGTCGTCGGGGAGGGCGAACAGGTTGGAGCCCGGCCGGTAGTGCACGATCACCCACTTCGCATCCGTGCCCAGGGCCTCCGCGGGAGTGCGGCGGCGCTGCCGCCGGGCTCGGCGCTCGGGCCGGTCTACGGGCCTGACGGCGGCGGTGCGGTCGAAGAGGCTGAGCTGCTGGTCGCACGACGCGTGGAGAGCGGCGATGGTGCGGGCGGCGACGTCCTCCGGATCAGGGGCTTCAGCCTCCGCCGGGGCCGGGGCGGGCTCCGGCAGGGCTGGCGGACGGTGCGCGTCGGCCTCGGTCTTCGGCTGGAGGGCTTCGCGGGTCAGTCCCCAGGCGCGGGCGCCGCTGCCGGGGCAGTCGTCGGCCGCGGTGCGGGTGGGGCGGTGGTCGACGACGGCACCGGAGACGGCTGGCTTGGGCAGTCCGCAGCAGGGGCATCGCACGGTGCGGGTCTTCTCCGCCGGCTTCGCGGCGGGCTGGGTGCTGGCGTGCACGGTGGGGTTCTTCTCCTGGTGGGTTCGGGTTTCGAGCGGGGCCGGGGCGGCGGTGCCATCCGCCGCCCCGGGCAGGGGTCTTCAGAAGAGACGGTGCGCGGCGTCGGCGAGCTCGGCCGCTTCGCGGAGCGCGGCGGCCGCCTCCTGGGCGGTGCGGCCGGGGGCCAGGCTCCACAGGTGGACGACCCTCCGGCGCCACTGCTTGGGATCGGCACCGTCGGGAACCTGGACGGGGGCGCCGTGCAAATGGTCGGCCAGGACTCGGTACGCCTCTTCGAGAACGGTGCCGATGGCGTCGATGTCGTACGTGCGGTCGGGGGCCATGCGGTCGCGGCCGGCGGCGACGTCGACGGCGCCGCCGACGGAGCACCGCCGGTTGATCAGTCGGCCGGGGCCGGAGAACAGGCTGTGTCGGCTCTGGTAGATCCCCACGCGCGCGATGTGCGCGGCGGCCCACTCCAGGAGGGCCCCGGGGGTGGTGGGGATCAGGACGCTGTCGGGCGCGTAGCGGATGCCGGGCACGGTTCCTCCTCGTGCGGTCGGGGTTCGAGCGGGCCGGGGGCGGCGGTGC
>NZ_JAPSIW010000420.1 GCF_031178505.1 Streptomyces sp.
GAGGATCATGAGGATGGCGTTCTTCACCTCGCCGTCGGCGGCGGCGAGGGCCGCCTCGATCTGCTCGTCCGGCGCGCCGGTGGCGAGGGCGACGATCCGGCGTGAGCGGGCGTGGAGCTTCTCGTTGGAGGCGCGGACGTCGACCATGAGGTTCCCGTACGTCTTGCCGAGCCGGATCATGGTGATGGTCGAGATCATGTTGAGGACGAGCTTCTGGGCGGTGCCCGCCTTGAGGCGGGTGGAACCGGTGAGGAGCTCGGGGCCGGGGACGACCTCGATGCCGTGTTCGGCGGCGGCGGTGAGCGCGCTGTCGGGGTTGCAGGAGAGGCCGATGGTGAGCGCGCCCAGCCGGCGGGCGTGTTCGACGCCGCCGAGCGCGTACGGGGTGCGGCCGGAGGCGGAGATGCCGACGACGGTGTCGCGGTCGGTGAGGCCGAGGGCGGTGAGGTCGGCGACGGCGAGGTCCCGGGAGTCCTCGGCGCCCTCGACGGCCCGGACCAGGGCGGTGGGGCCGCCCGCGACGAGGCCGACGACCTGGGAGGGGTCGGTGTTGAAGGTGGGCGGGCACTCGCTGGCGTCCAGGACGCCGAGCCGGCCGGCCGTGCCCGCGCCCATGTAGACGAGCCGGCCGCCGTCGGCCATGCGGGCGGCGGTGGCGTCGATGGCGGCGGCGATGGCGGGGAGCTGCCGGGCGACGGCGGCGGGGACGGACTGGTCCTCGCCGTTCATGGTGCGGGCGATCTCCAGGGTGGACAGCCGGTCGATCTCGGCCAGTTCGGGGCGGAAGGCCTCGGTGGTGAGGGTGGCCAGCTGGGCACGCAGTTCGGTGTACGTGGTCGGCACGGGCGGCGGCTCTTTCCTGGTGGTTCAGCGGCTGCGGGGCGAGTGGCGGTGGGTGAGGGCCTCGTAGGAGGCGGCGAGGGCGGGCGCGGCCGTCTCGTACGTGCGCTGCGTGACGCAGGTGAACAGGCAGTCCACGACCAGGAGTTGGCTGGTGCGCGAGGACATGGCGGCGGGCCGCAGTTCGCTCTCGCGGGCGGTGGAGGTGGTGAGGACGTGGTCCGCGTACTGGGTGACGGGGCCGTCCGGGCGGCCGGTGACGGCGACGGTGGTGGCGCCGTGGTCGAAGGCGACCCGGAGTGGTTCTATGACGTCGCCGGTGGAGCCGGAGTGGGTGATGGCGATGGCGACGTCGCCGGAGCGCAGCTGGACGGCGTTGGTGACGGCGAGGTGCGGGTCGCCGGGGGCGTGCGCGATCAGGCCGATGCGCAGCAGTTTCTGGCCGAGGTCCTGCGCGACGAGGCCGGAGGCGCCGATGCCGTAGATGTCGATGCGGCGGGCGGTGGCGAGGGCGGCCACGACGGCGCCGAGCTGCACGGTGTCGAGTCCGGCGGCGGTGTCGGCGAGGGTCTGCTGTTCGTCGTAGGCGAGTTTGGCGACGACGTCGGCGACCGGGTCGTCGACCGCTATGTCGGCGGTGACGGACGGGGCGCGGCCCGACTGCTGCTGGGCGGCGAGGCCCGCGAGGGCGAGGCGCAGGTCGCGGTAGCCGGGGTAGCCGAGGAGGCGGGCGGTGCGGACGACGGTCGCCTCGCTGGTGCCGGTGAGTTCGGCGAGGCCGGTGACCGTGAGCGCGGCGCAGCCCGCCGGGTCGCCGGCGACGGCTTCGGCGACCCGCTGCATGGAGCGGGTCATGGACGGGGCGAGGGTCCGGACCTTGGCCGCGAGGGCGGCGGGGGCCGGCGGCGCGCCGCTGGTGAAACTTTCCTTCACGTCTTGGGTCACATATGAAAGCTACTTTCGGTCCCGGCGGGCGACAAGACCCTCCGCCCCGGAGAGAACCCTGGTCCGACCCGGGCCCCGACCCCGGTCCGACCCTGCCCCGACCCCGGTTTTCTCGCCGCCCGACCGCCGCGCGGGTCACAATGAACGCATGAACGAGATCGACCCCGTGGAGCAGGCGCTGCACGCCGCTCGCGCGCTGGTGCTGGCCGACCTCGCCGCCCGGGAGGTGGCCGCCGCCGAGGTCGTGTCGATGGTGGAGGAGTCGGTGACGCACCGGCGCTGGTGGGTCGAGCAGTGGCCCGAGGGCGTGTCGTACGTCGCCGGGCTCGTCGCCCAGGACGTGCAGGACGCCCTGCTCGAACGCTACGGGCGCTGGCCCATCTGCCCGGTCTGCGCCTCGGGCGACCCGCACGCCCTGGACGTGGAACCGGAGCTCGGCCCCGACCCGCACTGGGTGTGCGGCAAGCAGGGCGTGGTGGTGGCACCGGTGGGCGGGCTCACGTGACCGCGCCGCCGACCGGGACGCCACGGGCCCCCGCCGCCGGGCGCCGGGGCCGGACCGCGCGGGCGGGGGTGGGCGCATGACCCTCTACATCGACCCGCCGACCTGGCCGGGCCACGGCCGCATGTGGTCGCACCTCGTCAGCGACGTCTCCTTCGAGGAGCTGCACGCCTTCGCCGCCCGGATCGGCGCCCCGCCGCGCGCCTTCGAGCGCGACCACTACGACATCCCCTCGGACCGGTACGCGGACGCGGTGGCGGGCGGCGCCGTCGAGGTCGGGTCGAAGGAACTGCTGCGCCGCCTCACTCAGGCGGGCCTGCGCCGCCCGAAGGGCCGCCCGCCCGCCTGACCGGCAGCAGTCCGCCTCCGTACGCCAGACAGCGCGGCCGGTCAGCGCAGGGCGCCGTCCGGCGTGGGCAGGGGGGCGGTCTCGCGGTCCTGGGCGCCGGTGACCAGGCGGGACCGGGACGCCGAGTGGAGGCGCAGGGAGACCGCGACCGCCGCGAGCGCGAGGACGGTCATGGCCGCGCCGGCCCAGGCGGGGGCGGCGAAGCCGAGGCCCGCGTCGATGACGGTGCCGCCGAGCCAGGGCCCGCCGGTGTTGCCGAGGTTGAAGGCGGCGGTGGTGGTGGCGCCGGCGAGGGTGGGTGCGGCGCCGGCCAGGTTGAACATGCGGGCGTTGAGCGCGGGGGCGGTGTAGAACGCGGAGACGCCCAGGAGGAAGGCGAGCAGCACCGTCACGACCGGGTTGGAGGCGAAGACGGCCAGCGCCGCCAGGAAGACGGTGGAGGCGGTGATGCCGCTGAGGAGCACCCCGAAGAGGTGGGCGTCGGCGACCCGGCCGCCGATCGTCGTGCCGACCAGGGCGCCGATGCCGAACAGGCCGAGGACGGCGGAGACCCAGCTGTCGTCGAGGCCGGAGACGTCGGTGAGCAGCGGGGCAAGGTAGGAGAAGGCGCAGAAGACACCGCCGGCGGCGAGCGCCGTGACGACGATGGAGAGCAGCACCTGGCGGTCGCGGTAGATGACCAGTTCCCGCCTGAGCCGGGGCGCGGTTGTCGGCACCGGGATGTGCGGGATGCGGGTGAGGACGCCGACCAGGGCGACGGCGGAGGCCGCGCCGACCGCCCAGAACGCGGAGCGCCAGCCGAGGTGCTCGCCGAGGAAGGCGCCGGCGGGGACGCCCAGGACGTTGGCGATCGACAGGCCGCCGATCATCACGGCCATGGCGCGGGCACGGGCGTTCGCCGGCACCATGGCGATGGCGACGGCGGCGCCGACGGCCCAGAACCCGGCGCACGCCAGGGCGCTCACGACCCGGGACGCGAAGAGGATCCCGTAGTTCGGGGCGAGGGCGCCCGCGACCTGGCCGAGGCCGAAGACCGTGATGAGGGCGACCAGGGTCGTCTTCCGGGGGAGCCGCAGGGTGGCGGCGGCCAGCAGCGGCGCGCCGACGACCATGCCGATGGCGAAGGCCGATATGAGCAGGCCGGCGCGGGGGATCGAGACGTTCATGTCCTCCGCGATGGGCGGAAGGAGGCCGGAGAGCATGAACTCGCTCGTACCGAGGGCGAAGACGGAGAGTCCGAGAATGTAGACGGCGAGCGGCATCCGGCCGGAGCTCTTCCCGGCCGATGGCGCGGGCGCGGTGGCGGACGACTTCTCGGAGGCGGTCGCGGGGTCGTTCTCGGGTACGGGGTCGTTCTCGGGTACCGGGTCGGGCGTGGTCGTGGGCTCGGCTGACGAAGACGGCATGACATGGGTCAACGGGCCGTTTGTGCCTGTCATTCCCGCGATGGGCAGAGGTCTCGCGATACGAGACGGAACGGTCCACCCCTGTGCTTCTCCGCTCAGTCGGCGCCCGGCCGGCCCTCCAGCTCCGCCAGTTCCCGCTCCAGGTTCTCCCGGGCCCGTTCCTCCCAGGCCGCCGCCCCGTACGGCGTACGGAAGAGGCGGGGGAGGGCGAGGAGCTGCCGGAGGACGGCGGCGCGGCCGGTGCGGAAGGCGTCGCCGGGGACGAATCCGTACTCCTCGCGGACCGCCGCCACATACCCCCCGTACGTATCGGGGTCGCCCGCCAGGACCGCGAGGTCCGCGTCGCAGAGCGTCTCGCCGTTGAGGTCGCCGGGCGCCGGGTCGTGGGTGACGGTGAGGCGGACGAGACGGGCCACCTCCGTGACCTCGCGGTCCGTGAGGCCGGCCTCGGTCAGGGCCTTCTCGGCGAGCGCGGCGGAGCGCTCCTCGTTCTCGGAGCGGTCGGGGCGGTAGACGGCGTCGTGGAACCAGGCGGCGAGCCGGACGAGCTCGAGTTCCCCGCCCTCACCGCCCTGGTCGGCCAGTTCGTCGATGCGGTCGAGGACCGCCCTGAGGTGGTCGACCGTGTGGTAGCGGCGCTGCGGTTCCGACCAGCGGGCCAGCAGGTTCCGGCCGTACGGGACGGGGTCCGGGCCCTCGCGGCCGGCCCGGGCGGCGAGCAGGGTGGTGGTCCAGCGCCGGAGCAGCTGGGGGTCCTGGTCTGCGGTCATGCGGGGCATTCTGCCGGGCCGGCGGCCGGGGGTGCGGCGCCGCAGCCCGCTCCGGGGGCGCGTTCCGGCCGCCGCTTCCGCTTCCCGGGGCGGGCTCTGCGCCCCCCGGGACCGGCGCGACCTCCCGGAGCCGGTCTTTCCACTCGCCGCCGACCGTCCTCCCTCCTCCCTCTTACATACCCCCCATGGGTATGTTACGGTGCTCCGCGAAGGTACCCCCCAGGGGTATATGACAGCGAGCGAAGGGTCAGGACGATGTCAGCCGAAACCGTCAATCCCCGGCGCTGGTGGGCACTCCTCGTGCTCGCCGCCGCCCAGTTCATGGTCATCATGGACACCTCGATCATCGGGGTCGCGCTCCCCGCGATGCAGAAGGACCTCGGCTTCACGCAGGGCGAGCTCCAGTGGGTCTTCAACGCCTACGTCATCGTCTTCGGCGGCCTGCTGCTCCTCGGCGGACGCCTCTCCGACCTCGTCGGAGCCCGCAGGATCTTCGTCTCCGGCTGGGTGGTCATGATCGCCGGCTCGGTCCTCGCCGCGGCCGCGCAGACCGCCTGGGTCGAGATCCTCGGCCGCGCCGTCCAGGGCGTCGGCGGCGCGCTCATCGCGCCCTCCGCGATGACCCTGCTGATGATGCTGTTCATGCACGACCCGAAGGAGCTCGGCAAGGCGATGGCGCTCTACGGCGCCGCGGCCCCCGCCGGCGGCACCGCGGGCGTCTTCCTCGGCGGCGTCTTCACCGAGTGGGCCGCCTGGCAGTGGGTCTTCATCATCTACATCCCGATCGGCCTCGCGACCCTCGCCGCCACCAAGCTCCTCCCGACCGTCGCGTCCCGCCGCGGCTCGGTCGACGTCCTCGGCGCGGTCGCCGTCACCGCCGGTCTCGCGCTCGCCGTCCTCGCCGTCGTCCGGGCCCCCGAGGTCGGCTGGGGCGCCACCGCCACGATCCTGGAGCTGGCCGCCGCCGCCGTCCTGCTGATCCTCTTCCTCGTGATCCAGAAGTCCGTGCGCGAGCCCCTCATGCCGCTCGGCGTCTGGCGGGTCCCGCGCCTCGGCTCCGCCAACCTGGCCATGACGCTGCTCGGCGCCGCCTGGATCCCGATGTGGTACTTCCTCAACCTGTACCTCCAGCAGGTCCTCGGCTACGGGGCCTTCGCCTCCGGCGCCGCGCTGCTCCCGATGACCGTCCTCCTCATGATCTTCATGACGGCCCTCACCTCCCGGCTCATGACGAAGGTCGGCGCCAAGCCGCTCATCGGCGT
>NZ_JAPSIW010000421.1 GCF_031178505.1 Streptomyces sp.
CCCACCCGCGCCAAGCGCGCATGGGCGGAACTCGGAGTCGACGGGATGGGTATCGCCAATGATCCGGACAGCTGCGACCCGGAACGCGACCTGTTCCGTCCCGCCGGGCCCATGCTTACTGTCGCCCAGGCGGCAGCCATCCAGGGTTTCCCTGAGGAGTGGAAGTTCCAGGGGCGGAAGACGGCCCGTTACCGTCAGGTGGGAAACGCCTTCCCGCCGCCCGTGGCCGAGGCCGTAGGACGCGCTATCGCCGCGGTCCTGCTGCCCCAGTACCGCGATGACCTCACCAGGGATTACGAGATGGAGCCAGCAGACGCAAGCCCCGTCGAGGACATTCCGCATCAGCTTGAGATCTCAGTCCCCACGGGTCACGCCGCCCTGGCGCCGAGCCAAGACCGTCAAGGCGATTTTGTCGGCACAGGCGCCTGATGGCTCGTGCTCCCAGAAGCGGAGCACCAGCCAGCCAGCCTCCCGCAGGCGTTCATCGGTATCCCGGTCCCTCTTGACATTGCGAACGACTTTTTCCGACCAGTAGCCGGAATTGGTCTTTGGGGGGACATAGTGTTCCGGGCAACCGTGCCAGTAGCAGCCGTCAATGAACACGGCGACCTTCGCCGAACGGAAGACCATGTCGGCCGTCCGGCGAAGGTCTGGGAGCGGGCGGGCGGCCACCCGGTACCGCAGCCCCGCGGCATGTACCAGCCGCCGGATCAGGATTTCCGGCTTGGTGTCACGGCTGCGGATCGCCTGCATGTTGCGGCGACGTGCTGCGGAGGAAGCCCAGGATCCTTCCGGGGCCTCCCATTCGGCTTCGGGGGACACACCGCAGAGGGTAGTCCCGCGCCGCCCCAAGCACGTAGCCAGTCCTAGCTGCCTCCCATGTGGCTCAGCAAGGCCTCGACATCGGTCGGCGCCAGGCCCGCTGCGACGGCCGGCTCCTCTTCGAGGTCGGCAAGCTGCTGCACGGTGGGATCGTCCAGGATGCGCCCCATGAACTCCAGCTTCCGCTCCAGGCTGGCCGCCACCACCTCATCGATCGAATTCCGCACCGCCAGGACCGTGACCCGGGTCTCCGTATCGGGGGCCAGGCCCAGACGGTGGATCCGGTCCAGGCTCTGCAGGAACCGGCCCGCCATGAAGTCACGGTCCACATAGACCGCGTCATGGCAGACATGGTGGAGACTGATCCCCTCGCCCAGGGTGGCGGGGTTCGAGATCAGCACCATGCACGCCGGGTCCTCCCGGAACCGTCGAAGCTGCTCCTCCCGGTCCGGGGTACCGCCGTAGACGACAGCCGGGCTGTACTTTTCCAGCATGCGCTCCAGCGTCGTCAGGCTCCTGACGAACGTCGTCCAGACCAGCGTCTTGCGGCCCCGGGCCGCGTTCTCCGCGATGATCGCCACGGCTTCCTGGTACTTCGGCGAAAGCTCGTAGTCAGGAAGGTTCTGCATGAGCGAGTAGAGCGAGCTGCCCTCGGGGATCTCCATCGGCGGCAACTGGTACGCGAGTGGTTCGTACCGGCTGCCTCCTTCGAGGAGCAGGGCAGGGCTCGTCGCCGCCATGAGGAGTCGCAGTGCCGTCCTCCCGAGGGAACTCAGATCCTCTCGCGCGGCACCGCTCCTCTCGCCTCCCACGATCGCCGTGTAGATCTCGTCGTGCAGAGGCGGCATGTCGACGTAGCGCAGACCCAACTGCACTGGAGGAAGACCGAGTTCATGCTTCGTGGTACGGGTGAACAGGGGCCGGAGAACGGTGCTGGCGTGCGCGAGGTCCCCTCCGGCCACCGCCTGCACCACGGTGCGCTGGCCGTGTCCCGGCCAGACGAAACCCAGGAGGTTCTCCAGGTCCCGGGAGCCGTTGGGGGCAGGCGTACCGGTCAGGATCAGCCGTCGCGTGGCAAGCGGCCCCAACGCCATGCAGGCCGCCCCGTACGTACCCCTCGCTCCCAGCTTCATGCGGTGCGCCTCATCCAGGATGATCATGGAGGGGGCCGTCTTCAGCCATCCAGCGAGCATGGACAGCGACCGGTCGAGACGCTCGTAGTTGACCACGAGCACCTCGGCCCACTGGTCCATCGAGCCGTCCAGGACGTTGATGCGCAGGGGATGGATCAGGCATTCCGCGGTCTCGTAACGCCACGACTCGTAAGCCGACTTGGGACAGACCACCAGAAGGCGGCTCACACGGCCGGCCGCCTTCTGCGCCGCATACACGGCGAGCGCGACGCGCGTCTTCCCCGCGCCGGGGACGCTGAAGTTGGCGCCGTGCTGCAGTGACAGGAGCTTCGCGATGTCCCGGCGTTGGAACTCGCTGAGTTCGCCCTTCCAGGTATCGCCGAGCAGCATGGGCACGTCGTCGGGGGTGACTTCGCCAGGCGTCTCCCGTCCCGCGAGACGTTCCTGCACGGTGTGGGCGTCCCGGACGACGCCGGACACCAGCTCGCGCAGGTCATCCGCCCACTCAACGCCAGCCGGGTCGGGCCAGGAACTGAGCGCTCCCAGGTCGGCGAGCAGCTCGTCCAGGGAGACGGAGGCGCTGTCGGGGCCCAGCTGGCCCCCGGTACGGAACCGGGCGGCCAGCTGGACAAGCTCCTGCTGAAAGGCGTCGGTCGTCCGCAAGACGACACGGGTCCGGGTCTCGTCGAACCCGAGACGCAGGGACTTCTCGTGGCCGGTGCCGGTCAACGCGACCCCTCCGACGAGACGGCGTCCAGCAGCCAGGAAACGCCTTCGCCGGGCTGCGGCAGCCCCCGGCCAGCCTGCTGGGCGAGCTTGAGCAGGCTGTCCCGCAGCTTGACCACGGCTTCGTCGAACTGCTCCTCGTCCAGACTGCGGGACGTACGCGCCTGCACCAGGTCACTCACACACTGGTCGATGCTGGCGCACGCGTCGGCCAGCCTGGCGGGAGCAAGCTGCTTGCGCTTGCGCAGCCGCGCGCTGCGTCCGGCTGCCTCGATCGCCTTGTCGAAGGCCTGCTGTGCGCGGTCACAGACTTCCTGCGCGGAGGACTTCTGCTCATCACCGAGGGCAGGCGCGTCAGTCCGCACCACGGCTGCGGCACGCAGGATCTCGTCGTTCATCGCGCGCGTCTCGGCCACGACGGAGGAGGCCGCGGGGACCTCGAGTCCAAGCCCGGGAACGGACACGGACTGCGGCTGAGCCGCGGTACCACTCGCCTTGGGCAGCTGGTCCCGGAACCCGCCCTTCAGGAAGTCCTCGTCGATGAGGCGTACGTCCGTCTTGGAGAAGTTGAGAAGAATGGCGGCCAGACGCAGCTCCTTGAGAACGTCCGCCTGGTCACGGTCCACGCTCTCCAGCTTCACGTACAGACGGTGCAGCTCCTTGAGGCGCTCCTGGGCGCCTTCCCAGTCCACCAGGCGCAGCCCGCTGCCGCCGCCGGTGCGGCTGCGCTCGTTGAGCTCACGGATCGTGCTCAGGATCCACCGCTCCTGGTGGTACGTGCGGGTCTGGATCCGGAAGTCCTTCGCGATCTGCTCCGGAGTACGCCCCAGCGATGCCTGCTCCTCCATGGCGAGGAGCCGGTTGATGTAGGAGTAGTCCCGCCGGTGGTCCTTACGGAGCTGCAGCGCGAGCTCCACGGCGTTGATGTCAGCCCAGGTGAACGACTCCGGCAGCACGCCGACCCGCATCGACTGCTCGCCGAGTTCGCGCAGCGCGGCGGCCCTGGTGTTGCCGTTGACGAGCACGCCGTGCCGGGTCACCAGCCCGGGGTCGTTCTGGCCGTACTCCTTGAGGCTGTCCCTGAGAGTGTCGAAGTCCTTGTCCCTCAGGTCCGGGTTCGCCGGCGAAGCCTGGAGCAGAAAGCGCAGGTAATCCTGGCTCTCCCCGCTCCACGGGTCCTTGTCCAGCGCCGCGTCCCGCTCGGGGTCGTGGCTGCGCTGGGCACGGATCCGGTGAGTGCTGGGGTTGTAGTAGAGGCTGCTGAGGGGCAGGTCGATCACCTCGACATGGAGCGGCTGGCCGTTCAGCTCGACCGAAACGGTCTCCCGCGTGCCGCCGGCCTCCCTGACCTCCTCGACCCGCTTGCTGATCAGCTCACCGAACTCATCTGCCCGCGGCGGGGCCGGAAGCTCGCGCATCATCGTGTGTCCGTCCTTCCTCAGTTGTCGGTGTCGTCAGGGTCAAGAGCGTCGGCCACGGCCTTACGGGACTCCTCCGGCAACGTCCGGTACAAGCCCCACAGGAACTCCAGCGAGCTGTAGGTGCGCTGGTCGGCCTTCACCCAGCCGCTGAGCACACTCCGCTCCAGGGGCGCGAGCGCCTCGATCCGGGCGAGCACCTCCGGCAGGTGCACGGTCCGGTCCACGTTGCCCCGCCCACACCGCTGGCACTCGGTGACCAGCTCGTGCGTGACCTCGCCGCCCGCCAGCGACACCTGGCGCCGGGCAACGTTGAGTACCGCCTGCGTGACGCCGTCCTCGTAAGCCTCGCCGGCCGCGATGCCACAGGTGCGACACATGTACCCGTCGCCCTGCATCACCCTCGCCCGCTGAGCGTTGGTGATACTCGCCTTGTGACTCGGGCTCTTCGCCTGGCCCGGCACCCACACGTCCTTGCCACGCGTGACGAAGCGCCGCTCCTGCGAAAGCAGCTCAGGGTCCTCGCGGGCGGTCGCGATCTCCCACCCGTAGTCCCGCAGCCCGCGCATGCGCCGGTCGATCTGAGCGACGTCCGGGAAGGCCTCACGCAGCTGGGCCACGGTGAAGATCTTCCCCTCCCCCACCACCTGGACCAGCCAGAGGGCGGCGCGCGCCATGCTCCCCAGCTTGTGGCCTCCGGCACTGGTCTCCTGCCAAGACGGCATCGTCATGACGGTCCCCTCCCAAGAAAACGCACACGATTCGGATGCCTGCCCCACGCAATACGAAATGACATGAGCGCGCCATAAAAGCATGACTCACGCCACCCCCCGCATCGCTGCGGCTGACTCCTAAAGCGTGGCACATCGAAATCGCTTTGAACCGCCTCGATGAAACTTGCGCACTAACTGGCAAGAGAAGAATCAAAAACCGCCAGGCGGCGGGGTGTTGCCCTCCGGCACAATGGCGAGGAACGTCGCCGCCTGGCGGCACGAAATTGGCCAGTTCGGCCACATACGCGGAGGTTTGTCGCCATGCCAGCGCGCAGCAGCAGTCGCCGCCCGTTCGCCTGGACTGAGAAGGCATTCGACGGGACTGTCCCGCCTGACCGGCGGAAACTCGCTGCGGCGCTGCAAGAAATCTGCCGCCACCTGAGCGTCACGGCCGTAGACGGAACCGTTCTCACTCATCCGACGCAGGCTCAGGCCGCCGAGTATCTGCACGTCAGCGATACGACGCTGACGCGGTACCTCCAGGGTCAGCGCATACCGCCAAGCCGGACGTTGTCCCTCATCTTCGACACCGCCTGCCGGGACGCGGGAGGCGGCCAGAACGTCGGCATCAAGTGGGAAGAGCTGCGGGAACTGCACGCAAGAGCCGAGCAGGAACGGTGCGGCAACTGCTCGCGCCACAGAGAAGCGGTCCGTGCCGCTGGACAGAAGCTGCGGGCTTTGCAGGAAGCCCATGGCCAGCTCGAACGGTCGATGGCGGAAAGAGAGCAGGAAATCGGGGAACTCCGCCAGCACGTCACCGCGCTCAAGCGGGAGACGCGACGGATCAGGGCCGCTCAGCCGACGCCGGTAGGTGAGGCCGGCCCGCAACAGTTTCAGGAGGCGGCAGGTGCCGCAACTCTGTTGCCGGTCCCCCGCCAGGAGGGGGACCGGCAACAGAGCACAAACGCAGCCGTGGCGGCGTCGCATGTCGGCCGCCGGGCCGAAGAGCTGCTCCGGGGCGGCCGGCCGGACAGCACGCTCGCACTCATCCGGCACACAGCTGAGGCCTACGCGCCCACCGAAGTGGCGTTGCTCGTAGCGCTGTTGCGGTCGCAGGAACAGGGCGACCTGGCCGACAACCTCGTGCACATCTACGCACGCGACCGGCACGACCACGACGTGGTACGGACGGCACTGCTACTGCACGAGCGGCAGGCCGTCGCCGACGCGGAGGCGCTGTTGCGCACGGCCGC
>NZ_JAPSIW010000422.1 GCF_031178505.1 Streptomyces sp.
CCGGCACCTCTCCCCCGAGCAGGAACTCCAGCTCTACCGCCACTACAGCCTCGCCCTGCCGCCCCCTCCCGAGGACGCCCCGGACACGGACTTCGGGCGTCTGGCGGGCCAGGACGGCCCCTGAAAGAGCCGCACACCGGTGTCGGGGCGCCCGGGCGTACGTCCGGGGGCCGGGCGGCGCGTCAGGCCGCCGCTCCGCCGCCCGCCGCCTCCGAACGCTCCGGGCCACCGGTCCCCCGCACCAGCGGAAGCGGCTCGGACGGCTCCAGATCCGGATCGTCCACGGCGAAGGTCCGCACCCGCCCCGGCGCGGACCAGGGCTCCTCGAAGCGGACGGTGACGCGCCCGACCCCGCTGCCCTGGACCCAGCCCGCCCCGTGCACGGCGTGCCGTACGTCCTGCCCCGGGGACCAGCGCCGCTCCTCGACCGGAGCGGCCTGCCCTGGCCCGCCCGGAAGCGAGGCGGCGGGCTCCGCCGCGACGGCCTCGGCCTCCCCGGCGTCCCGCCCGCCGGCCGCGGCCTCCGCCACCTCCGCGAACTGGGCGAAGAGATCCTCCTGCGTGTAGTCGGCGAGGCCGCTGACCCCGACGCCCAGGAGCCGCACGCCGCCCGTCGTGTCCACCGCCTCCAGGAGCCGCGCGGCCGCCTCCCGCACCACCACCGGGTCGTCGGTGGGCCCGCGCAGCGTCTCGGAGCGGGTCAGCGTCGAGAAGTCGTAGCGCCGCACCTTGAGGACGATGGTCCGCCCGGAGTGCCCCGAGGCGCGCAGCCGCCCCACGCACCGCTCGGCGAGCCGCTCCACCTCCGTGCGGATCCGCACCCGGTCGTGCAGGTCCACGTCGAAGGTGTCCTCGACCGACACCGACTTGGCGTCCCGCTCCGCCACCACGGGCCGGTCGTCGTACCCCTGGGCCATCCGGTACAGCGAGGCTCCGTGCGCCTTCCCCAGGAGCCGTACGAGCTCGTCCTCACCGGCCTCCACCAGGTCGCCGACCGTGGTCATCCCGGCCCGCCGCAGATGCTCCCCGGTGGCCGGACCGACGCCGGGCAGGATCCGCACCGAGCGGGGCCCGAGGAGCTCCCGCTCGGTACCCGGCTCGATGAGGACGAGCCCGTCCGGCTTGGCCTCCTCCGAGGCGATCTTGGCGATCATCTTCGATCCGGCGAGGCCGACGGAACCGGTCAGGCCGGTGGCGGCCAGGATGTCGGCCCTCAGCCGCTCCCCGGCGGCCCGCGCGCTCGCGCTGTCGTCGGCCACTCCCCCGGCCTCCAGGTCGACGAAGGCCTCGTCCAGGCTCAGCGGCTCCACGAGCGGCGACAACCGCCCGAGCAGCTCCATCACCTGCTCGCTGATCGACCGGTAGAAGGCGAAGCGCGCCACCAGATAGGCGGCGTTCGGTGCGAGCCGCCGCGCCTGCCCCATCGGCATCGCGGAGTGCACCCCGAAGCGCCGCGCCTCGTAGGAGGCGGTGGCCACCACGCCACGCGGCCCGAGCCCGCCGACGACCACCGGTTTTCCGCGCAGGCTCGGCTTGGCCGCCTGTTCGGCGGCGGCGAAGAACGCATCCATGTCCAGATGCAGGATCGTCGGCGCGGCTCTCACGCCTCCGATGCTGCCCCATGCCACTGACATCGGACCCACCGACAGGGGACCGGCCGGACCGGGCCAGCCGTACCGCGGGCTCAGACGGCCCGGTCGCGCCGCCGGCGGGCCAGCTCGTCGCCCGGATTGTGCCCGATCAGCGTCTCACCGGTGTCGACCCGTTCGCCGTGCAGCTGCGAGAGGGCCGCCTCCACGTCGCGCCAGACGACGCCCACGGCGATGCCGAAGACGCCCTGACCGCCCTGGAGGAGGCTCACCACCTCGTCGGGCGAGGAGCACTCGTACACGGTGGCACCGTCGCTCATGAGCGTCATGCGTTCGAGGTCGCGAAAGCCCCGCGCCCGCAGGTGCTGGACGGCGGCCCGGATGTTCTGCAGGGCCACGCCCGTGTCGAGGAAACGCTTGACGATCTTCAGGACGACGACGTCGCGGAAGCTGTACAGCCGCTGCGTCCCCGACCCGTAGGCGGGCCGCACGCTCGGCTCCACGAGCCCGGTGCGCGCCCAGTAGTCCAGTTGGCGGTAGGTGATGCCGGCCGCCGCACAGGCCGTCGGACCGCGGTAGCCCACGGCGTCGTCCGCCAGGCCCTCACCCGCGTCCGTGCCGAAGTCGCCCACCCTGTCGTGAAGCGGATACGGACCGCTCTCTCCGGACACGCGTCCGAGGGAGCTCCCTGCCGTACCGTCCGCGCTGCTCATCACGCCGACCCTCCGTCCTTGACCTGCCCACACGAAGGTAGGCAGTCACTTGGGGTGCGTCAACGATCGCCACACTCGGCACGCCGAGTGATAATCACCCTGAGGGTGGTTTCCCGTGTCCCTCTCCGGGGAAAGGCTACTCGAATGCTCTGACAGCGCCCCGCGAACGGCTCCCGGCCGTCGGTCACTGGCTCCCGAAGTCCTCCGGTGAGATCTGGTCGAGGAACTCGCGGAACTTCTCCACCTCGTCCTCCTGCTCGTCCGGAATCGCAATGCCGGCGTCGTCCAGGACACCGTCACTGCCGAAGATCGGCGTACCCATCCGCAGCGCCAGCGCTATCGCGTCCGACGGCCGGGCACTCACCTCCACGCCGCTGGCGAAGACCAGCTCGGCGTAGAACACCCCGTCCCTCAGATCGGTGATGCGGACCTGCGTCAGCTCCTGGCCGACGGCTTCCAGCACGTCCTTGAACAGGTCGTGCGTCAGCGGCCTCGGCGGCGCCATGCCCTGCTGGGCGAAGGCGATGGCCGTCGCCTCCCCCGGTCCGATCCAGATGGGGAGGTAGCGATCGCCTCCCACTTCGCGCAGGAGCACGATCGGCTGGTTCGAGGGCATTTCGACCCGGACACCCACAACGTCGAGCTCGTTCACACAGCAACCCTAGGACGTGCCCGACCGGTTTGGATAGTCGGGCCCGGACAAGATCACGGCAGACGGACCCCGAGCGCGGTCTGGACCAGCGCCGCGTGGAGCCGTACGGACAGGGCCGCGAGCTCTTTCGCGGTGGCCTCCGCATGGGCTCTGGTCTGCGGATTCCGGTGCCGGCGCAGCGGCGCGACCACCTGCTCCACCAGCCCCGCCTCACGGTCCGCGGCCGCCTTGACACCACGCAGGTGCCGGGGTTCGAGACCGAACCTCCCGAGGTCCGCGACGAGCCGTGCCACGGTCACGGTCCCGGCGTCGTAGCCGCCGCCCGCCGTCTCCGCGATCAGACCGTAGGACTCCCACTCGGCCAGCTCGCTCTCGCCGACCCCGGTGGCGGCCAGCAGCTCGGCCCTGCCGATCCGCACGGCCGTCGGCCGCTCCTGGTCGGCCGCGTCCCCGTCGGCCGCCGGGTCGCGCCGGCCGGGCGCCGGCAGCGCGACCCGCTCACCCCGCGCCAGGGCGTCGAGATGCTCGCGGATCACCTTCAGCGGAAGGTAGTGGTCCCGCTGCATCCGCAGGATCCGAGCGAGCCGCTCGACGTCCTGCGGGCTGAACTTCCGGTACCCGGAGGCCGTGCGCCGGGGCTCGACCAGGCCTTCGGCCTCCAGGAACCGGATCTTGGAGATCGTCACTTCGGGAAACTCGTCGCGCAGCTGGCTGAGCACCGTGCCGATGCTGACCAGCCGGTCGCCCGCGCCGGCGGCGCCGGAACCGGCACCGCCCGTCGGTGTTCGCAGCATGGACCTTCCCTGAAGGTTCTCCGGGACGTCAGGCGCCCCGCTGGCTCGAGTGGAAGACCAGCCGGTACTTGCCGATCTGCACCTCGTCGCCGTTGGACAGAACCACGGACTCGATGGGCTCGCGGTTCACATAGGTGCCGTTGAGGCTGCCCACGTCCGACACCGTGAAGGTGCCGTCCTGTCCCCGGCGGAACTCCACGTGGCGGCGGGAGACCGTCACGTCGTCGAGGAAGATGTCGCTCTGCGGGTGACGCCCCGCCGTGGTCAGCTCGCCGTCCAGGAGGAACCGGCTGCCCGAGTTCGGGCCGCGGCGGACCACCAGGAGCGCGGAGCCCGGCGGCAGCGCCTCGACGGCCGCCAGCGCCTCGGGGGACAGCGACGGCATCGCGATCTGGCCGGTGGTCTCCGAGTCGTACGCCTCGAGCCCCGAGATGGAGATCGTCGACGTCGTCTCGGACGCCCGCTCGGCGGCGACCCCGCCCCGCAGCGGCGCGCCGCAGTGGGAGCAGAAGCGGCTGTCGGCCGCGTTGCGGTGACCGCACCTCGTACACACCGGCATGGACGCATCCTCCTGCCGCGGCTGCCCCGCGGAGGTCTGTGTCGCATACGGATCGGGGTTGAACCCTCCACCCGTACTTGAGGTTGATGGTTCTCCGAAACCTATGCGGGCGGCCCCGGCAGGGTCAACAGAAGACGCGCCCTGTGTGCCCGGAATGTCACCCCCCCGGCCACCGACCTCGTCACGGAAGAGGGGGCGCTCGCCACCCTGTTCCTCGCTCTGGGCGTGGCGCTGCGCGCGGTGCCTGGCGTTGCCGCCGTCCTCGCGTGCGCTCTTGCCGAACAACTTCGCAAACAACTTCACGGGCGATTCCCCTTGACCGAAACAGACCCGCCCGTGGGGCAGGACGAACCGAGATCCATCACACCTGCCGACCCGGACACCTTCACAACGTCCGTATCCTCCGGACAGTTTCCACCACGCACCACCGTTGTGGTGCGCCGACCCCCCGCAACGCCGAGCCCATGTCGCGGGACCCCCCTCGCCCCTCTCACTGCGAGGACGACCGAGCGTAGTCAGGCCGCTTCGCAGGTCGCAAGGCGTCGACGACGATCTTCGCCGACCGCTCCACCGTGGCCGTGGCCTGCTCCTTCTCCAGGGTCTGGACGACACCGCCGGGGATGTTGAGCGCGGGCTCGAGATCCTCCGGCTTGCCGATGACCTTGAAGACGTACGGAGCGGCCACCTTCGTTCCATCGATCCGCATCTCGTCACCACTACCGGTGAAATAGCTGCCCGCGACGACGCGGACGCCGTTGACCTGGATCGCCTCCGCACCGGCCGCGCGAAGCTCCTGGATGGCGTCGAGGAGCATGTCGGACTCGACCGCCCCGGCCGGGTCGGTGACGGTGAGGGTGATGCCGGGCCCCTCGGCGGCGACGGTGCCGGCGAGGATGCCGAGCTGGCGTTCCTTCTCCTGGGTCTGCTTACGGGCCTCCTCGGCCTGGTCGGAGCTGGACTCCAGCTCCGACCGCTGCTGCTCCAGGCGGGCCTTCTCGTCCTCCAGGCGCTGGGTCCGGTCGTCGAGTTCGTCGAGGATGCGGACGAGGTCCTCCTGCCGGGCCCCGCGCAGGGCGCTGTTGTCACTGGTCGAGGAGACCTGGATGGCGAGCCCCAGACCGAGGACGAACAGCAGCAGGGCGACGACGAGTTGGGCCCGGGTGACGCGGGGCGGCCACAGCGCGTCGGCGAGCCGCCGCCGTCCCAGCGGCTCGGCGGCGGGGGCCGCGGGCGGCGGGACGGGGGGTACGGAAGGGGCGGCGGGCGGCAGGGGCGCCGCGGCCGGCCCGGCCGGCCCCGCCGCGGGGCCTTCCGATGCGGGACGCGGCGGCTCGGCGCCGCCTCCCGGGGCACCGGCCGGGCCGGGCCGCCCGGCGGGCGGAAGGTTTTCGGACCCGGCCGGGACCTCGGGAGTGCGGGGGGCCTCGGGAACGCTCGGGCTCCCAGGGACGCGCGGCCCCTCGGGCGTGCCGGCGCCGCTCGCGGGGCGGGGCTTCTCGGCGTCCCCGGAGGCGCGGGGGTCGCCGGCGTTCTCGGGGCGCTCGGGCTGCTCGCTCATCGGCCTCACGCCCGGAAGACGTGGCGCCGGATGGCGGCCGCGTTGGAGAAGATCCGGATGCCGAGCACGACCACCACGCCGGTGGAGAGCTGCGCGCCCACGCCCAGCTTGTCGCCGAGGAAGACGATCAGCGCGGCGACCACGACGTTCGACAGGAAGGACACCACGAACACCTTGTCGACGAAGATGCCGTCGAGC
>NZ_JAPSIW010000423.1 GCF_031178505.1 Streptomyces sp.
GTCCGGTGCCGCCCGTGAGGGCGTCAGCGCCGAGCACTGGCTCGGCACCGACGCCCTCGGCCGCGACGTCCTCGCCCGCACCCTCGTCGCCACCCGGCTCACCCTGCTGATGACCCTGGCCGCCACCACGATCGCGGGCGCCGCCGGCATCCTGCTCGGTACAGCGGTGTGGGTGTCGGGGCCCCGGGTGCGCGAGTTCGGGCTCCGTCTCATCGACGTGATGGTGTCCTACCCCGCGCTGATCCTGGCACTGGTCGTCTCGGCCGTGCTCGGCGCCGGCCCGACGGCGGCCGTCGTCTCGATCGGCCTCGGCGGCTGCCCGGCCTTCGCCCGGCTCACCGCCAACATGGCCGCCTCGGTGGCCCAGCGGGACTTCGTGCCGACGGCGCGGCTGATGGGCGTGCCGCCCCACCGGGTGCTGGCGCGGCACCTGCTGCCGAACATCTCCGGCCCGCTCCTCGTCCTGCTGTCCGTGGCGTTCGCCCAGGTCCTGACCGCCCTCTCCGGGCTGTCGTTCCTGGGGCTCGGGGTGCAGTCGCCGGAGTACGACTGGGGCGCGCTGCTGAGCACCGGGCTCGAGGCGCTGTACACCAACCCGGCGGAGGCGATCGGCCCCGCCGTCGCGATCACGGTGACGGGCGTCCTCGCCTCCTTCGTGGGCGACGGGCTCGCCGCCGGGTCCGACCCCCGCGGCGGCCCCGCGCCCAGGACCGCCGCACGGCCCGCCGAGCGTCCCGCACCGTCCGGGCGCGCCCCGGAGAACGCCCTGCTCACCGTGGACGGACTGAGCGTCGAAGGTCCCGACGGGACCAGGCTCGTGGACGGAGTCTCCTTCCACGTCATGCCCGGCGAGATCGTCGGCCTGGTCGGCGAGTCCGGTTCCGGCAAGTCCCTCACCGCGATGACGGTGGCACGGCTGCTGCCGGACGGACTCACCTCCCACGCCGCCCGTCTCACGCTGGGCGACCTGGACCTGGACGCGCGCCACGTCGACGCGGCGCGCCTGGCCACCGAGGTCGGCATCGTCTTCCAGGACCCGTCGGCGTCCTTCAATCCGGCCCTGCGCGTGGGCGGCCAGCTCACCGAGGTGCTCCGCACCCATCAGGGGGTGAGCAGGGCAGAGGCACGTGCCAGGGCGATCGAGGCGCTGGAAAAGGTGCGCATCCGGAACCCGGAGGCCGTGGCGCGGCAGTACCCGCATGAACTGTCCGGCGGAATGCGGCAGCGCGCGATGATCGCCTCCGCCGTCCTGCCGGGCCCGAAGCTGATCGTCGCCGACGAGCCGACCACGGCACTCGACGTGACGGTCCAGGCCGAAGTGCTGGACCTGCTGCGCGAGACCAACCGGCGCCGTGGCACCGGCATGCTGTTCATCTCCCACGACATCGGCGTCGTGAGCACCCTGTGCCACCGGATCGTCGTGATGTACGCCGGCCGGGTGGTGGAGGAGCTCTCGGCACGCGACCTGCGGGCCGGGCGGGCCCGACACCCCTACACCAAGGCGCTGTTGGCAGCCGCCCCCCGCCTCGCCGACCACGAGGACGACGCCCTGGACGAGGCAGGCCGACGCCGGCCGCTCGCCACCATCGCGGGTCGGCCCCCGGCCGCGGCCGAGCGCCCGGCGGGCTGCGCGTTCGCCGCCCGCTGCCCCCTCGTCCACCAGCGATGCACCCACGAACTCCCGGTGCCACGCGACGGCGTGGCCTGCCATGTCGTCGCGTCCGGCACCCTGGCCGCGACCGCGCGGGACGACGCGTGACCGCCGTGCCCCACGCCCCTGGAGGTGACCCCCGCATGACGTACAAACTCGCGGTCGACGACGTGACCGTGGCCTTCGGACACGGCTCGCGCGCCAGGACCGTCCTCGACCGGGTGTCGGTGGGCGTCCGGGCCGGGCAGACGCTCGGTCTGGTCGGTGAGTCCGGGTCGGGGAAGTCCACCGTCGCCAGAACGGTCGTCGGCATCCACCGGCCCCGCAGCGGCCGGATCACGCTCGACGGCCGGGACCTCACGGGCCTGCGGGGCCGGGCGCTGACGGCCGTGCGGCGCCGGATCCAGCTCGTCCCGCAGGACCCGTACGCCTCCCTCGATCCCCGGATGACCGTGGGCCGGGCGATCGCGGAGGCCGTCGACCCGGTGCGCGCCGACGCGAGGAGACACGCGGGCACCGTGACGCGCTGGCTGGAGACGGTGGCGCTGGACGCCTCCGCCGCGGACCGCTACCCGCACGAGTTCTCCGGCGGCCAGCGGCAGCGCATCGCCGTCGCCCGCGCCCTCGCCGTCGAACCCGAAGTCGTCATCGCGGACGAGATCACCTCCGCGCTCGACTGCTCGGTCCAGGCCGAAGTCCTGAACCTCCTCTCGGAGTTGAGGCGCACCCTCGACCTCACCATGGTGTTCATCTCGCACGACCTGGCCGTCGTCCGACACGTCAGCGACGAGGTGGCCGTGCTGCGGCACGGCGAACTCGTCGAGCAGGGCCCGTGCCGCGAGGTCTACCGCGCCCCGTCCCACCCGTACACACGCCGGCTGCTCGCGAGCGTGCCGAGCCCGGCCGGCGCCGACCAGGAGAGTGCCGCATGACCGCAGCCCCCCTCACCCGCGACCTGACCGCCGGCCTCGAGGCGGCCGGCCTGGAGGAGTTCTACCGCGACCTGCACCGCCACCCCGAACTGTCCATGCGGGAGCACCGCACCGCCGGGAGCCTCGCCGCCCGGCTGCGCGCCTCGGGCTTCGAGACGGCCGAGGGGATCGGAGGGACGGGCGTCGTCGGCGTCCTGCGCCACGGCGACGGCCCCACCGTCATGCTGCGCGGTGACATGGACGCCCTGCCGGTACGGGAAGCGACCGGCCTGGCGTACGCCTCCGAGCACGACGGTGTCATGCACGCCTGCGGACACGATCTGCACGTCACCTGGCTCGCGGGCGCCGCCGAGTCGCTCGCCGCCGGGCGCGACACCTGGTCGGGAACGCTCGTGATCGTGGGCCAGCCCGGCGAGGAGACCGGCGAAGGCGCGCGGGCCATGGTCGCGGACGGACTGCACACCCGCTTCCCGCGCCCCGACGCGGTCTTCGGACAGCACGTGGCACCCGGTCCCGCGGGCCTCTACGCGCACACCCCCGGCCTGACCATGTCGGCCGCCGTCGAGGTCGACATCGTCATCCACGGCACCGGCGGCCACGGCTCGCGCCCCGAGGCCACCGTCGACCCGATCGTGACGGCCGCCTACGTCGTCGCCCGGCTCCAGACCGTCGTCGCCCGGGAGATCCCGGCCAAGGAGCCGGCCGTCCTGACGGTCGGCCGGATACACGCGGGCAGCAAGAACAACATCATCCCCGCCGAGGCCCGTCTCGGCCTCACCCTGCGCAGCCAGTCGCCGCGGGTGCAGGAGAAGTTGATCGCGGGCATCCGGCGCATCGTGGCGGGCGAGTGCTCGGCGGCAGGCTGTGCGCGGCCACCGGAGATCACCGTCGGCAACGCGTTCCCGGCCACCGTCAACGACGCGGCACTCGACCGGGAGGTGGCCGCCGTCCACACCGAGCTGTTCGGCGCGGGCAGCGTCCTCGACTTCGGCCCGGCGATGGGCAGCGAGGACTTCTCCCTGCTCGCGCCCGACGGGGTTCCTTACGACTTCTGGCACGTACCGGCGACCCCGGGCGGCCTCTGGGCCGACGCAGCGGGGGCGGACCTCACGGAGAAGTTCGGGAACGTCCCCGGCAACCACAGCCCGCTGTTCGCCCCCGATCCTGCCGTGATCGTCCCGGGCGTCCAGGCGATGGTGGCCGCGGCCCTCACCCGCCTCACCCACTGAACTTCGCGTCCGCGGCCCGGGCACCGGACGTCCACCTCGGCCCGTCCCGCCCGTCGAGCCCCACGCCCGGGCCCACCGGCCCGGCATCCCGGTCCGCCGATCCCCCGCCCCCGGCGCACCTGCCCCACGCTTCCCCACCCCGATCCCTCCGAGAGGCAGCTTCCCGTGAACACCCCTGACACCGATCCGCTCTGGCCGGCCTACGACGAGCCGGACGACCTGAGGACGATCGAGTCCGTCCCGCTCCGGGACCGCGGACTGCCCGGCACCACCTACGACGTCCTGGTCCGCGCCGCCGCCCTGTGGCCGGACCGGCCTGCTCTCACCGCGCTGCCCGACGCGGAACGCCGGTCGCACGGCGAAGTCACCACCTTCGCCCAGCTGCGTGACCAGGTGCACCGCCTCGCCAACCTCTTCCACGCGTACGGCGTCCGCCGCACCACCGCGGTGGGCCTTCTCACGCCCCACACCGCTCTGCTGCCCGCCGCACTCCTGGCCGCCCAGCTGACCGGTGTCGCGGCACCCGTCAACCCGGCTCTCACCGCCGGGCACGCCGAACGGCTCCTGCGCCTGAGCGGGGCACGGATCCTGGTCGCGGCCGGACCGGAACTCGACCCCGCCGCGTGGCGGTCGGCCCGGACCGTCGCCGCGTCGCTCCGCTGCACCGCCCTGTTCGCGCTGCGTCCCGTCGGGGCGCCCGATGCCGCGCCCGACCTCGAACCGGTCGACGGGGTCGAAGTCGGTTATCTGCACCTCGCGGCCGCCGACCGGCCGGCCGGGCTCCATCCCGGCGTGGTGCCTCCCCGGGCCGGTGACCTGGCCGCCTACTTCCCCACCGGGGGTACCACGGGCGCCCCCAAGCTGGCCGCGCACACCCACGCGAACGAGGTGACCGACGCCTGGATGATCGCGGCGAACAGCATGCTGGCCCCCGACTCCGTCGTGTTCGCCGGTCTTCCGCTGTTCCACGTCAACGCCTTGGTCGTCACCCTGCTCGCGCCCCTGCTGCGTGGTCGGCACAGCGTGTGGGCCGGGCCGCTCGGATACCGCGAGCCGGCGCTCTTCCGGCACTTCTGGAAGATCGTCGAACACTTCCGCATCGCCACCCTGTCCGCGGTGCCGACCGTCTACGCGGCGCTCGCCCGGGTACCGGTCGACGCCGACATCAGCTCCCTCCGCTTCGCCGTCGTCGGAGCCTCCCCCCTGCCCGGCACCGTGCGCGAGGCGTTCGAGCGCCACACCGGCGTGCCCCTGTGCCAGGGATACGGACTGACCGAGGCCACCTGCGGGACCACCCGGAGCTTCCTGGGCGAACACAGCCGGCCGGAAGCGGCCGGCCAGCGCCTGCCCTACGTGCGGGTCAAGACCGTCCGCATCGACGGTGACGGCCGGTGGCACGACCTGCCGCACGGAGAGCCGGGGGTTCTCGTCGTCAGCGGCCCCACCGTCTTCCCCGGTTACGTCGTCGGCCGCGACGACCGGGGCCCGCGCCTGGACACCCTCGGCACCGTCCGCCTCGGCTGGCTCGACACCGGCGACCTCGCCCGGGTGGACCCCGACGGGTTCGTGTTCCTGCTCGGCCGCGCGAAGGACCTGATCATCCGTGGCGGCCACAACATCGACCCCGCCGTCATCGAGGACGCGCTCCTCCGGCACCCGGCCGTCACCGGCGCGAGTGCCGTCGGCCGCCCCGACCCCCACTCCGGGGAAGTGCCCGTCGCCTACGTCACCCTCGCCCCGGGAACCGGCGCCATCGGTTCCGACGAGCTGATCGCGTTCGCCGCCCAGCACGTGCCGGAGCGTGCCGCGACCCCCAAGGACGTCGTCGTCCTGCCCGAACTGCCGCTGACCGACGTCGGCAAACCCTCCAAGGTCCCCCTGCGCCTCGACGCCACGCGGCGCGCCGTGGCCCTCGCCCTGGCCGACCTCGGCACCGGCATCGGCCACGAGCGGATCGGCTGCGTCCTCGCGGACGGTCGCATCGCGGTCACCCTTCCCCCGGTGACCGGAGCACCCGGCCTGCGGGACCGGATCTCCGCCCGACTCGCCCCGTACGGCTTGGACTGGACGTTCGCCGACCCCGGCCACTGACGCGCCCCGGCCTCACCCTCGCATCCCCTCGGACCGGGGTGACGCGCGCTTCGACGGACGGCTACCCCTTCCGGTCGCTCCGGTTCACCGCGTACCGCGTCGGACAGGTCGGCGTGCGGAAAGCCGCATCGGCGTCACGCCGACCGATTTCCGTCCGCG
>NZ_JAPSIW010000424.1 GCF_031178505.1 Streptomyces sp.
GGGCGCCACGTAGGGGGCGTTGTTCGTGGCCGTCGCCTTCTTCAGCCCGGCCGCGTCGAAGACGACGCTCGACTGCGCCCGAACGAGCTCCTTGGCCTCGGCGACGGTCTTGTGCTGCGGTTCGTAGTCGAGGGCGTCGTGGTTCATGGCGTTGCATCCTGTCGCGGCCAGGAGGACAGCGACGACGAGCAGCCGGCGCCGCGCTCCGCCCGCGGTGGCGAGACGGGACCGGAGGGCGCCGATCGCCGCCCCGCGCGGGGTGGTGCGGTGCTTGCCGGTTCTCATCAGTCCTCGTTCATCCGTCCCGCCACCGCCCCTGCGTGCGGTCAGTCGCTGACCCGGTACTCCGGGTCGGTGTGGCAGGGGGACGTGACCGTGACCGAGAGGCTGTCCCTGGACGCCTTCTCCCACTTCGAGGCGGACTCGTACGTGGACGGCAGCAGCAGCTCGATCGTCGCCGTGTGGTGGTCCTTCTCGTGTTCCACGTCGAGCTGGAGCTGTTTGGCCTCGGACTTCGCCGGACCGAAGCGGACGACCTTCCAGCCCTTGGCAGGTAGGCCCTCGTGCAGCCGGTCCATCGCCTGCTTCAGGCTGCTCGCGTCCGGTCCGTACATCGACCAGAAGTGTCGGACGCGGTATCCGTTCTCCACGCCGTCACAGGGCGCGGCGTCGGGAGCGCCGTTGTTCGCCTCGCGCAGGCCGGCCGTGTCGAAGATGTCGCTGGACCGTTCGCGGACCAGGTCCTTGGCCTCGGTGACCTTCATGGGGCGCGGCTCGTAAGGCAGGCCGCCGTTGTTCATGGTGGTGCATCCCGTCGAGAGGAGGAGGGCGGTGGCCAGGGCGCCGCCCAGGGAGAGGGCCTTGCGGCGGATCATTGGTAGGTCACTTCCTTGTACCGGCCGGTGACGACCCTGGCCTGGTTGGTGAGACTTTCCGTGCCGTTGTCCCAGTAACCGCTGTGGCCGCGCGAACCGTCCGTGGCCACGACGTGCGCGCCGAAGTCGGGGTTGGTCGGCGTGAGCGTCTTGACGACGCTCTCGCCGTCGCCGTCCATCCAGGACGGCAGGATGTCGATGTCCACCTTCTTGGGCGCGTGGCCCCAACCGCCCAGGTCCGGCACCGGGTCACTGGTGACGAAGGGGATGTTGAAGCCGCCGTACTTGTCGTCGGTGACACCGCCCGGCAGGTGCAGCCCGCCCAGGTAGGGATCGCTGTCGGCTTCGGCCGCGTAGACGTGCCCCTTGGGCACGTCCAGGTCGGTGGCGCTGCCGACCTGCATGCCGGGGCTGCCGGCCACGAAGATGTCGTCGGCGTCCAGGTGCCCCTGGCGAGCGGCGGACCCGATGACGGTCGAACCGTAGCTGTGGCCGGTCACGGTCATGTGGGTCCGGTCGCCCTCGTGCGAGGCGCGGAGCCCGTCGACGAAGGCGTTGAGCTTGGGGGCGCCGTCGTCCGCGTAGTGGCTGAAGGGCGCGTCCTTCACGATGCTCTGCGGCGCGTCGTAACCGAGCCAGGTGATCGTGGAGACGCTCTGCCCGTTCGCCAGGTTGTCGCTGGCCCGCCAGAGGGTCTCCATGCGCTTGATGTCGCCGCCGATGCCCTCCAGGTTGGACGTGGTGCCGGGCACGTACATCGCCGTGTGCGTGGCGGTGTCGGGGTTGCCGTTGGCGACGATCGCGTGCCCGTTTCCCTTGGTGTCGAAGCCCAGCAGGTAGGCCTCGGGCAGCGGGCGCTCGCCCGGCCGCTCGGACTTGCCGGAGCGGTCGAACCGCTCCTGGATGGCGTCCATCCCCTTCTTCCGGGCGGTCAGCTCCGCGTAGCGGTCGCCGTACTTCTCCTCCCACTGCCGGTACGCCGGATTCTTGATGACCGCCGGGTACTGCCCACTGGGATTCTGGATGTACTCCTGCGGCGGCTTCGGAATGGCGTTGAAGTCCAGCTGGGCCTGCGCCCGGGTCTCCGCCAGCACCATGCGGTTGGCGTCGTCACGGACGGCGGAGGGGATGCCGTCCAGGGCGCCCACGGAGGCGGGGTAGAGCGTGGCGTACTCGTCGCGCTGTTCCTGGGTGAGGCCGTTCCACCAGGCGGCGTTCTCCTGCGGGGACTTGCCCTGCGGGATCTTGCCGTCGTCGGCGTACCTGCCCGCCGCCTCCTGCATCGCCCTGGTGTCGGCGGCGGCGTCGGCGAGGGTGGCGTCGCTGACCGTCAGGCCCGGTTCCGCCTTCAGTTTGCGCAGGACGGCGGCGTAACGGCTGTCGATCTCGGTGGCCTCGCGGACGGCGTCGCCGATGCGCTGGGCGATGTCCTCCGCCTTGCCCTTGTTGGCGTCGGCGGATCCGACGCCCTCGCCGGCGCCCGGGGCGTAGGGGACGGGGGCCCCGTCCTGGGCGGTGTTGCTGCCGGGGGCGAGAACGAACGAATCGGTCGGGTACTCCACCGAACCGTCGGGCTTGACCGTGAACTTGAGGTTCGCCGCGTCCTCGAGGGCCCGCTTCAGCTTGTTCTGCGGCGCCGCGAGCTCGGTGGCGAGGCCGTTGAGCGCGGTACGGATCAGGCCGCACTCGGTGTGCAGGTACTGGTAGTTCCTGGAGAGCTGCCTGACCTCGTCGCAGGCGGCCTTCGCCGCGTCACCCTCCTGCGTGTCATGGATGCGGGCGAACATGGCGTTGTCGACGCGGTCCTTGTCCGCGTTGGCGCGGGAGGAGACCTTGCCCCAGCCGTCGGCGGCGTCGGTGTACTCGCTCAGCTTCACGTCACGGAGCTGCTGCCAGGTGGGCACGGGCCTCAGTTCCCCTTCTTCTGCGGCGGTACGGGTGCCTCCGCGGCGATCTTCCGCCTGGTGGCGTCCTCGCGCTCGCCGAAGTCCCGCCCGGCGGCCTTCAAAGAGCCCTCCAGGCGGCCGCACTCGTCGCGGACGGCCGTCAGCCGGGTCTTCCAGGTGCCGAGGATCTCGGTGAGCGCGGCGGAGGAATCGAACCCGGCGGTCGCGCCGGTGACCCCGTCGTTGGCGCTGTCCAGGTCGGTCAGCGAGGTCCCGGTGCTGGTCCGCAGTTCGCCGGCGGTGTTTCCTGCCGCGTGCCAGGGCGCCTCGTCGGCCTTGAGGTCGGCCCCGCCGCCCCCGCCGGGCGCCGAGGGCAGCCCGGCCAGCGTCATCGCGGCCGGTCGCTGCTGCGGCGGCGCGCCTCCGAACAGTTCGGTCCATGCTTCGTTCAGTGTCATGTGCACCCCCGTGCGCGTCGTTGCTGCCGCGAACTTAGCAGGGTCCCGAGCGGCCCCGCGGGCCCTGGGCGGGGTCCTCCCCGGCCGGATCGCGGCACGGGGCCGGGGTGGTGCTCGCTAGGCTGGGGGCATGTACGGCTACGAGCAGAATCCGGGTGCCCAGCAGCAGTACGCGCCGCCCCCTCAGCAGCAGTACGACCCGCAGGCCGGCATGCAGGGCGGGACGCAGCCCGGTGGCGGGTACGGACAGCAGCAGGCGCCGCTCTACCCGGAGCCCTCGCCGCCGTCGCTCGCCGACGCGGTGCGCGCCTTCACCACCGGCACCCTCGCGGCCGAGGACTTCCAGCAGATCTTCGCGACCTCCAAGGTCTACTGCCCGCGCGGCGACAACCCGGGCTTCCTGGCGCTGCACAACACCCAGCAGCCGGTGATCCCGATGTTCACCTCGCTGAAGGAGCTGCGGCGGTACGCCGGCAAGGAGTCCAAGTACTTCGTGATCACGGGCGCGGAGGTGATCGACCTGCTGCCGACCGGGTACGGCTTCGTCCTCGACATGGAGGGCGACCACCGGATGGTCTTCGACGCGAAGGCCGTGGAGCAGATGGTCGACTACGCGATGCGTCGGATGTACGGCTGACGCGGGCCGGCAGGGTTCAGGGAGAGCGCCCGGGAGGAATTCCTCCCGGGCGTTCCGCGTTCCGGATGGCAAGAAGTTCATCGTTCAACTAAAGTGGACGTACGAGGTCGCCAAGGCCCGCAACAGGAGGTCCCCCATGCCCGCCGTGACTGTCGAGAACCCGCTCACCCTGCCGCGCGTCACCGCTCCGGCCGGCGCCGCCGCCCGCCCCGTGCTCGCCGTCACCACGGCGCCCTCGGGCTTCGAGGGCGAGGGCTTCCCGGTCCGCCGCGCCTTCGCGGGGATCAACTACCAGTACCTCGACCCGTTCATCATGATGGACCAGATGGGCGAGGTGGAGTACGCGCCCGGCGAGCCGAAGGGCACCCCCTGGCACCCCCACCGGGGCTTCGAGACCGTCACGTACATCATCGACGGAACCTTCGACCACCAGGACTCCCAGGGCGGGGGCGGCACCATCACCAACGGGGACACCCAGTGGATGACCGCCGGCTCGGGCCTGCTCCACATCGAGGCCCCGCCGGAGTCCCTCGTCGTCAGCGGCGGCCTCTTCCACGGCCTCCAGCTGTGGGTGAACCTGCCCGCCGCCGACAAGATGATGGCCCCCCGCTACCAGGACATCCGCGGCGGCCAGGTCCAGCTGCTGACCTCCCCCGACGGCGGCGCGCTGCTGCGCGTCATCGCCGGCGAGCTCGACGGACACGACGGCCCGGGCATCACCCACACCCCGATCACGATGATCCACGCCACGCTGCGCCCCGGCGCCGAGATCACCCTGCCCTGGCGCGAGGACTTCAACGGCCTCGCGTACGTCATGGCCGGCCGCGGCACCGCCGGCGCCGAGCGGCGGCCGATCCACCTCGGTCAGACCGCCGTCTTCGGCAAGGGCGGCTCGCTCACGGTCCGCGCCGACGAGAAGCAGGACGGGCACACCCCCGACCTGGAGGTCGTCCTCCTCGGCGGCCGGCCCATCCGCGAGCCCATGGCGCACTACGGCCCCTTCGTGATGAACACGCAGGCCGAACTGCGCCAGGCCTTCGAGGACTTCCAGGCGGGCCGCCTCGGCACCGTCCCCGCGGTCCACGGCATGGGCGAGTGACGGAGCGCACGCGCCGCTGACGAGCCGTCACCCGTACGGCCCGTCAGCGCGCGACGCCCGCCCGCGGGCGTGGTCCGGTGGACAGGTGCAGACGAGTGGAGGAGCGGCGCCGATCCCCGAGGGCGCCAGGCGGGTCGCCGCCTGGTGCGCCGTCCTCCTGCTGGTCGCGGGGGTCGCGGCCGTGTTCGTCTGGCTGTGCGTGGTCTTCCGGGCGGCCGTCACCCCGGCGCTCCTCGCCGTCCTCGGCACCGCGCTCCTCGGCCCCCTTCACCGGCGCCTGCTGCGCATGAAGGTCCGGAGGTCGCTCGCGGCCGCGCTCACCGTCGCCGCGGTCCTCGCGGTCGCCGGCGGCGCCACGTACATCGTCGTCGCCGCCCTCGTCGAGACCGGCGACCAGATCATCGCCTCGCTGCGGCAGGCGGCCGCCGGCGTCGCCGACCACTTCGGCGCGGCCGGCACCTCCCTGGACGACCTGGCGGCCGACGGCAGGCAGCTCCTCCAGAAGTTCGGCGGGACCGCCGCCTCCGGGGTCCTCAGCGGGATCGGCGTCGTCGGCCAGATGATCGCCACCGCCGTCCTCGCCCTCCTCCTCATCTTCTTCTTCCTCCGCGACTCCGACCGGGCCGTGGGGGCCCTGCGCTCCCTCGTGCCGCCCGCCACCGGCGACGCGGCGGAGGCCATGGCACGCCGCGCCTTCGAGGCGGTCGAGGGCTTCATGCGGGGGACGACGTTCATCGCCCTCGTCGACGCCGTCCTCATCGGCGTCGGACTGCTCGTCCTCCAGGTGCCCGGCGCCGTCGGACTCGCCGCGCTCGTCTTCGTGACCGCCTACATCCCGTACCTCGGGGCCTTCCTCTCCGGCGCCGTGGCGGTGCTCGTGGCGCTCGCCGACCGGGGCTTCGTCATCGCCCTGTGGGCGCTGGGCGTCGTCCTGGCCGTGCAGGTCATCGAGGGGCACGTGCTCCAGCCCATGGTCCAGAGCCGCACCGTCCACATGCATCCGGCCGCCGTCATGCTGGCCATCACCGCCGGGGCGTCGGTCGCCGGCATCCTCGGCATGCTCCTCGCGGTACCGCTGACCGCCGCCGCCACCGGCGTCCT
>NZ_JAPSIW010000425.1 GCF_031178505.1 Streptomyces sp.
GCGTGCACGTCGAGATCCCGCTCCAGGCCTACTTCCGCATCAACACGGAGAACATGGGCCAGTTCGAGCGGACGCTGATCATCGTCGACGAGGACGCCTACGTCCACTACGTCGAGGGCTGCACCGCCCCGATCTACTCCTCGGACTCGCTGCACAGCGCCGTGGTCGAGATCATCGTCAAGAAGGGCGGCCGCTGCCGCTACACGACCATCCAGAACTGGTCGAACAACGTCTACAACCTGGTGACCAAGCGCGCCGTCGCCTACGAGGGCGCCACCATGGAGTGGGTCGACGGCAACATCGGCTCCAAGGTCACCATGAAGTACCCGGCCGTCTACCTGATGGGTGAGCACGCCAAGGGCGAGACCCTCTCCATCGCCTTCGCGGGCGAGGGCCAGCACCAGGACGCCGGCGCCAAGATGGTCCACATGGCCCCGAACACCTCCTCCAACATCGTCTCCAAGTCGGTGGCGCGAGGCGGCGGCCGCACCTCCTACCGCGGTCTCATCGAGATCGGCGAGGGTGCCCCGGGCGCCAAGTCCAACGTGCTCTGCGACGCGCTGCTCGTCGACACCATCTCCCGCTCCGACACGTACCCCTACGTGGACGTGCGCGAGGACGACGTCTCCATGGGCCACGAGGCCACGGTCTCCAAGGTCTCCGAGGACCAGCTGTTCTACCTGATGAGCCGCGGCCTCACCGAGTTCGAGGCCATGGCCATGATCGTCCGCGGCTTCGTCGAGCCCATCGCGAAGGAGCTCCCGATGGAGTACGCGCTGGAGCTCAACCGGCTGATCGAGCTGCAGATGGAGGGTGCGGTCGGCTGACGCCGCCCCGCCGCCGTCCGTACCCCCTGGTCTTTGCGTAGTTACGTAGGAAGAGAGCAACACGACAGCCATGGCTGAGGCTCAGAACATCCCGGCGGGCTCCACCACCGCCGGCTCGATCGCGGTGGCCGCCGAGTCCACCGTCGCCACGCGCATGAGCGCGCCCCCGTCCTTCGACGTCGCGGACTTCCCCGTGCCGCACGGCCGCGAGGAGGAGTGGCGCTTCACCCCGCTGGAGCGGCTGCGCGGACTCCACGACGGCACCGCGGTCGCCACCGGCGAGGGCGTCAAGGTCGAGATCGAGGCCCCCGAGGGCGTCACGGTGGAGACCGTCGGCCGCGACGACGAGCGGCTCGGCCGGGCGGGCACGCCCGTCGACCGCGTCGCCGCCCAGGCGTACTCGTCCTTCGAGAAGGCCTCGGTCGTCACCGTCGCCAAGGAGGCGGTCCTCGCCGAGCCGATCCGCATCGCCGTCCACGGCGAGGGCGGGGTCGCCTTCGGCCACCAGGTCATCGAGCTCGGCGCCTTCGCCGAGGCCGTCGTGGTCATCGACCACACCGGTGACGCGGTGCTCGCCGCCAACGTCGACTACGTCCTCGGCGACGGTGCCAAGCTCACCGTCGTCTGCGTCCAGGACTGGGACGAGAAGGCCGTCCACGTCGCCCAGCACAACGCGCTGGTCGGCCGCGACGCCTCCTTCAAGTCGGTCGTGGTGACCTTCGGCGGCGACCTGGTCCGCATCCACCCGCGTGTGGCCTACGCCGCCCCGGGCGGTTCGGCGGAACTGTTCGGCCTGTACTTCACCGACGCCGGCCAGCACCAGGAGCACCGCCTGCTGGTCGACCACAACACCCCGCACTGCACCTCCAACGTGGCCTACAAGGGCGCGCTGCAGGGCCAGGACGCCCACGCCGTCTGGATCGGTGACGTCCTCATCCAGGCCGCGGCCGAGGGCACGGACACCTACGAGCTCAACCGGAACCTCGTCCTCACCGACGGCGCCCGGGTCGACTCCGTCCCCAACCTGGAGATCGAGACCGGCGAGATCGCCGGCGCCGGCCACGCCTCCGCCACCGGCCGGTTCGACGACGAGCAGCTGTTCTACCTGATGTCCCGCGGCATCCCGGAGATCGAGGCCCGCCGCCTCGTCGTCCGCGGCTTCTTCGCGGAGCTGGTCCAGCAGATCGGTCTGCCGGACGTCGAGGAGCGCCTGATCGCCAAGATCGAGGCCGAGCTGGAGGCCTCCGTCTGATGGCCTTCGTCCGCGTCTGCGCGCTGAGCGAGCTGGAGGCCGACACCCCGAAGCGGGTGGAGGTCGACGGCACGCCCGTCTCGGTGGTGCGTACCGAGGGCGAGGTGTTCGCCATCAACGACATCTGCTCGCACGCCAACGTCTCCCTCTCCGAGGGCGAGGTCGAGGACTGCGCCATCGAGTGCTGGCTGCACGGTTCCAGCTTCGACCTCCGCACCGGCAAGCCGTCCGGCCTTCCCGCGACGCGCCCCGTCCCCGTATACCCCGTAAAGATCGAAGGGGACGATGTGCTCGTCTCCGTCACCCAGGAGTCCTGAGTCACCCATGGCAACGCTTGAAATCCACGACCTGCACGTCTCCGTCGAGGCCGAGAACGGTCCGCGTGAGATCCTCAAGGGTGTCGACCTGACCATCAAGCAGGGCGAGACCCACGCCGTCATGGGCCCGAACGGCTCCGGCAAGTCGACCCTGGCGTACTCGCTGGCCGGCCACCCGAAGTACACGATCACCGGCGGCACCGTCACCCTCGACGGTGAGGACGTCCTGGAGATGTCGGTCGACGAGCGCGCCCGCGCCGGCGTGTTCCTCGCCATGCAGTACCCGGTCGAGGTCCCCGGTGTCTCGGTCTCCAACTTCCTGCGCACCTCCGCCACCGCCGTCCGCGGCGAGGCCCCCAAGCTCCGCACCTGGGTGAAGGAGGTCAAGGAGGCCATGGAGAAGCTCCACATGGACCCGGCCTTCGCCGAGCGCAACGTCAACGAGGGCTTCTCCGGCGGCGAGAAGAAGCGCCACGAGATCCTCCAGCTCGAGCTGCTCAAGCCGAAGATCGCGATCCTCGACGAGACCGACTCCGGCCTCGACGTCGACGCGCTCCGCATCGTCTCCGAGGGCGTCAACCGCGTCCGGGAGACCGGCGAGGTCGGCACCCTGCTGATCACGCACTACACGCGCATCCTGCGCTACATCAAGCCCGACTTCGTGCACGTCTTCGCGAACGGCCGCATCGTCGAGTCCGGCGGCGCCGAGCTCGCCGACCAGCTGGAGAACGAGGGCTACGACAAGTACGTGAAGGGTGGCGCATCCGCGTGACTTCCGCCCATCAGGGGCTGACCGGCCTCCTCGACACCGAGGCGATCCGCAAGGACTTCCCGCTCCTGGACCGCGTGGTCCACGACGGCAAGAAGATCGTGTACCTGGACTCCGCGGCGACCTCGCAGAAGCCGCGCCAGGTCCTCGATGCCCTCAACACGTACTACGAGCGGCACAACGCCAACGTCCACCGCGGCGTCTACACGGTCGCCGAGGAGGCCACCGCGCTGTACGAGGGCGCCCGCGACAAGGTCGCCGCCTTCATCAACGCGCCGAGCCGCGACGAGGTGATCTTCACCAAGAACGCCTCGGAGTCGCTCAACCTCGTGGCGAACATGCTGGGCTGGGCCGACGAGCCCTACCGCGTGGACCACGAGACCGAGATCGCGATCACGGAGATGGAGCACCACTCCAACATCGTCCCGTGGCAGCTGCTCTCGCAGCGCACCGGCGCGAAGCTGAAGTGGTTCGGCCTCACCGACGACGGCCGTCTCGACCTCTCGAACATCGAGGAGGTCATCACCGAGAAGACCAAGATCGTCTCCTTCACCCTGGTCTCGAACCTGCTCGGTACGGTGAACCCGGTCGAGACGATCATCCGGCGTGCCCAGGAGGTCGGTGCCCTCGTCTGCATCGACGCCTCCCAGGCGGCCCCGCACATGGTCCTCGACGTGCAGGCGCTCCAGGCCGACTTCGTGGCCTTCACCGGCCACAAGATGTGCGGCCCGACCGGCATCGGTGTGCTGTGGGGACGGCAGGAGCTCCTGGAGGACCTCCCGCCCTTCCTCGGTGGCGGCGAGATGATCGAGACCGTCTCGATGCACTCCTCGACCTACGCGCCGGCCCCGCACAAGTTCGAGGCGGGTACGCCCCCGATCGCCCAGGCCGTCGGCCTCGGCGCGGCCGTGGACTACCTGTCCGCGATCGGCATGGAGAACATCGCGCGCCACGAGCACGCGATCACCGAGTACGCCGTCCGGCGCCTCCAGGAGGTCCCGGACCTGCGGATCATCGGCCCCACCACGGCCGAGGACCGCGGCGCGGCGATCTCCTTCACGCTCGGGGACATCCACCCCCACGACGTGGGGCAGGTGCTGGACGAGCAGGGCATCGCGGTCCGGGTCGGCCACCACTGCGCGCGGCCGGTCTGCCTGCGGTACGGAATTCCTGCGACCACGCGGGCGTCGTTCTATCTGTACTCCACTCCGGCCGAGGTCGACGCCCTGGTCGAGGGGCTGGAGCACGTCCGTAACTTCTTCGGATAGGGCGGCTGAGCTGTGAAGCTGGATTCGATGTACCAGGACGTCATCCTGGACCACTACAAGCACCCTCACGGGCGGGGCTTGCGGGACGGCGACGCCGAGGTGCACCACGTCAACCCGACGTGCGGCGACGAGATCACGCTCCGCGTGAAGTACGACGGCGACCGCATCGAGGACGTCTCGTACGAGGGCCAGGGCTGCTCCATCAGCCAGGCGTCGGCCTCGGTCCTCAACGAGCTGCTCGTCGGCAAGGAGCTGGCCGAGGCGCAGAAGATCCAGGGCACCTTCCTGGAGCTGATGCAGTCCAAGGGGCAGATCGAGCCCGATGACGCGATGGAGGAGATCCTGGAGGACGCGGTCGCGTTCGCCGGGGTGTCCAAGTACCCGGCCCGGGTGAAGTGCGCGCTGCTCAGCTGGATGGCGTGGAAGGACGCGACGGCTCAGGCGCTGGGGGACTCCGATACATCTGTGAGGAAGTCGGCATGACCGAGAACGCGACCGAGAACGCGACCGAGAGCGCGGTGGAGACGGCCCCCGAGGCCGGGGCGGGCGCCATGAAGCCGGCCTCCGAGGAGGAGGTCCGCGAGGCCCTGTACGACGTGGTCGACCCCGAGCTGGGCATCGACGTCGTCAACCTGGGCCTGATCTACGGCATCCACATCGACGACTCCAACGTCGCGACGCTGGACATGACCCTGACGTCGGCGGCCTGTCCGCTGACCGACGTGATCGAGGACCAGGCGAAGTCCGCCACCGACGGGCTCGTCCGGGAACTGAAGATCAACTGGGTCTGGATGCCGCCGTGGGGTCCGGACAAGATCACGGACGACGGCCGGGAGCAGCTGCGCGCCCTCGGCTTCAACGTCTGACCCGCGCGACCTCTCGCGTACCCGCGGAACGGCCGCGCCCTGCTGAAGGGCGCGGCCGTTCCCGTACGCCGCCGGGGGTCAGTACCCCGCCGCGCGGGCCAGTTCCGGGCCCAGGTTCTCCTTGCGCAGGCGCTGGTCCACGTAGAGCAGGGCCGTCACCAGGGGTGGGAAGACGGAGACGATCACCTGGCTGACCAGCTGGCCGAGGAGCAGCAGGGCGACCACCACGGCGACGGCGGCGATCACCGTGGCCGGCTCGCCGTCCGAGAAGTCCATGCCCGCCAGCGGCGTGGAGACGACCAGGGACAGGATCTGCTGGATCAGCCAGCTGACCACGGTCGTCATCAGTCCGACGAGCAGCAGGATGCCGAAGACGCGCCACCACGAGCCGCGGACGAGGGCGGAGGAGCGGCGCATCGAGGCGAGGGCGCCCTGGCCCTCCATCACGGCCGCCGCCGGGGCCAGGCTGAACCTCACCCAGATCCACAGCGCGAGCGGGGTGACGAGCACGGCGATCGCCAGCGCGATCAGGGCCACCGTCCACGCCTCGCTGTCCGAGAGGCCCGAGCTGCTGTCCACGGAGGCGATCAGCCCGATCACCATGCCGACGAAGCCGACGAGCAGGAGCAGCAGGGGCAGCGCCAGGGCGAGACTGGTGAGGACCACCGTCCCGAGCACGGACGGCATGCGGGCCCAGGAGCGGCGCCAGAGCGTGCCGAAGGTGAGCGAGCGGCCGAGGACGGCCTCCTGGACCA
>NZ_JAPSIW010000426.1 GCF_031178505.1 Streptomyces sp.
GCGGAGGTGGCCGTGGGGAGGGAGCTGGGGTGAACCGGGCGACGGAAGCGACGTGTGGGGCCCCTCGGCGGGTGAGGCTCTGGGCCCTGCGGCCCGACCGGTCGGGCAGCGGGACGATCACCGAGGCGGAGTGCACCACCTGTCTCGAAGGGTCCGGCGCGGCGGACGACGGACGGGGGCCCGCCCTGTGGTGCCTGGCGCACACGCAGGCGACGGGTCACACCGGCTTCCGCCGCGTCCGTACGGACTTCTTCCGGGTCACCGCCTTCTGACGGCCCCGGTCCCCGGGCTCAGGCGGACGGTTCCCGGACGTCCGCCAGGGTGGCGCCGGCGTGGGTGACCAGGGACTTCGGGTCCAGGGCGAAGACCGTGTGCGGGTTGCCCGCCGCCGCCCACACCAGGTCGTGGTCGAGGAGGCCGCGGTCGGCGATGACCCGGGTGCGGGTGCGGTGGCCGAAGGGCGGGACGCCGCCGATCGCGTAACCCGTGGTCTCGCGGACCACGCGCGCGTCGGCCCGGGTCACCTCACCGGCCCCCAGCTCCGCACGGACCCGCTCCACGTCGACGCGCGAGGCACCGTCCATGAGGACGAGGACCGGCACCCCGTCGGCGGCGAAGATCAGCGACTTGACGATCTCGGAGACCTCGCAGCCGATCGCCTCGGCGGCCTGCTGGGCGGTCCGCGTCTCGTCCGGGAAGCGGCGGATCTCGACGTCGAGCCCCAGTTCGGCGAGGGCGGCGGCGAATTGAGGGTGGGCGGCGGAAAGGTCGTCTGTGGCCATGGCGGCACGCTAGCGGGGGCCGGCGCGACGGTGCGACCGGGTTTCCCCCGCGTGCACGAGCGCCGGTACGCCGCCGGGCGGACCGTGCACCGGCCCCCGCCCCCGCCCCGTCACCTTCCGGCCGTGGGGGCCGGGGGCACCCGGGAAATCAGCCCGCCTTCAGGACCCGGGCCACCACCCGGCCCGCCGCGTCCGCGCCGTGACCGCCGGACTCGACGACGGCGCCGGCCGCCAGGTCGCCGGAGTAGCCGGTGAACCAGCTGTTGGACGTGCCCTGCCCGTCGACCTCGGCGGAACCGGTCTTCGCGCCCTTGGGCGCCGGCACCCCGGCCATCACGTCGGCGGCGGTGCCGCCCGGAGCGGTCGTCGCGCGCATCATCCGCCCCAGCCCGGAGGCGACCTCCGGGGAGAGCGGCCCGGTCCTGGCGAACTCCCGGTCGCCGACGCTCGCCGGGACCAGGTACGGCTGGAGGAAACCGCCGTTGGCGACGGTGGCGGAGAGCGAGGCCACGTTCAGCGCGTTCATCGTGATCTTGCCCTGGCCGATGTACGAGGCGGCCGTCTCGACCCCGCTCGACTCGGGCACCGAGCCGTCCTCGGTGGAGACGCCCACCGACCAGGTGAGGCCGATGCCGAAGGAGTCGCGGGCGGTCTCACCGAGAGCGGTGTTGTGGACGCCCTTCGCCCTCAGAGGCGTGATGGCCTTGACGAAGGCGGTGTTGCAGGAGCGGCGGAACGATTCCGTGAGCGTGCCGCCCTTGATCTGGAACTTGTCGAGGTTCTGGATGGTGTAGCCGTCCCAGGAAGCGGTCGGCGGGCACTCGACCACCGTGTCGGGGCCCGCGACGCCGTGCTTCATCATCATCGCCGCGGTGACGATCTTCATCGTGGAACCGGGGGCCTGCTTGCCCTGGAAGGCGGTGTTGAAGCCCTGCGCGGGGCTGTTGGCGACGGCCCGTATCGCGCCCGTGGACGGCTCGATCGCGGTGACCGCCGCCGTGTCGTACGCCGCGACCGCCTTTTCGGCGGCGGCCTGCACGTCCGCGTCGATGGTGGTCCTCAGCAGCCCCGGCTCCCCCTTCGACAGAACGAGGAGGGTGGTGTCGGGCACGGACGAGCTGCCCGACTCGATGACGGTCTCGACACCGCCCTTGCCCCCGGCGGCCGCGCCGTACCGGCTGCGCAGCTGGTCGATGACCGGCCCCAGCGAGGGGTACTTCTCCGCCGTCAGCTCCTTGCCGTTCCGGTCGACGGCCTTGACCGGCCCGGTCTTCGAGGGGCCGGTGTGCAGGGTGCCGCTCGCGGTCAGTTTCGGGTGCAGGACGGACGGCTGCCACTTCACCAGCGGCCGGCCGGTGCTGAGCCCGCGCACCACCGTCAGCCGCGAGCTGTACGTCAGCGGCTTCGACAGGCCTTCGTACGTGACGGTCGCCCGCACCGTGAACGGCACCGTCGTCCCCGTCGCCGGCCCCGGCGTGATCTCGGCCGCCGAGACGGAGGCGCCGCTGCGGAAGCCGGCGAGCGCGGGCCCGGCGTTCACCGGGTCGTCGGTCAGCTGGGCCGCCCGCTCCGGCTCCCCGGCCGCCCAGGCGGCGAGGAAGTCCTTCGCGGCCGTCCCGGTCTCCTCCGGCGTGACGGGCCCCGATCTCGGCGCCTCCCCGGCCCGGGTCCCCACGGACGTGCTGCCGCCCGTGATGCCCGTCCACAGGTTGTAGCCCCCGTAGCCGACGCCGCTCGCCACGACGACGAAGACACCCCCCACGATCGCGACCTTGGCTCCACTGCGCATGACTGCGCCTCCCCTCCCCAGGTGGACGAGAGATTCAAACAGCCGTCCGATACGTGTGTCGAGCAACTTTCGGCGCCTGTGTCACAACCGGTACCTCACCCGCCCTTTTCGGCCACCGGGGCGAGGGTGTGGCCGATCACCCTGCCCTGCTACGCGCCGCCTGCGGTCCCCTCACCGGTCCGCGGTCCCCGCCTCCGCCCGCAGGCGCCGCACGTCCCGTACGAGCGCGTAGAGGGTGACGGCGAGGATCACCACTCCGGCGGCGACCCAGAGAACCGAGGCCCCGGAGCGGTAGTCGCGCACGGCGACGACGAGCAGCAGCACGGCGGGGAGAACGCCGAGAGCCGAGATCAGAGTGCTGACGCGGTGAGCCACCCGGCCATCATCACCGACGATCCCGCCCAGCGGCAGTCGTCCGAACGAATCCCCCTACACCCACGTGTCCAGCCACATCCTCGCCCGCCACTCGTCCAGCGGGATCGGCGTCGCCGTGTAGATCGGCCAGAAGTAGATGAAGTTCCAGACGATCAGCAGCACCAGGCAGCCGGCCGTCACCACGCCGATCGTGCGGCGGCGTTCGGAGGAGCCGCGAGGGCCGATGATCGCGCCCAGCAGCATGGCCACCGCCAGGCACAGGAACGGCACGAAGACGACCGCGTAGAAGAGGAAGATCGTGCGCTCCTGGTAGTGGAGCCAGGGGAGCCAGCCGGTCGCGACCGCGCAGGCGATCGCACCCGCGCGCCAGTCCCGGCGGAAGGCCCAGCGCCACAGGACGTACAGGAGGGCGAAGCAGGCGGCCCACCACAGGAGCGGGGTGCCGAGGGCCAGGATCTCCTGGGCGCACTTCTCCTTGGCGGTGGCCGGGCAGCCCGCGGTGCCGGGGGCCGGGGACTCGTAGAAGTAGGAGACGGGCCGGCCGAGCACGATCCACGACCACGGGTTCGACTCGTACGTGTGCGGCGAGGTCAGCTTCACGTGGAAGTCCCACACCGCGTACTCGTAGTGCCACAGGCTCCGCAGCCACTCCGGCAGCCAGCTCCAGAAGCCGCCGCCGTCCAGCTTGTCCTGGTCGGCCGCCCAGGTGCGGAAGTAGCCCTTGTCGGAGGCCAGCCAGCCCGACCAGGTCGCCAGGTAGGTGGCGAGCGCGACCGGCACCGTCGACACGAAGGCCGGGACGGCGTCCCGCTTGAGCATCGACACGTACGGGCGGACCGCGCCGGCCGTCCGCCGGGCGCCCACGTCCCACAGGACCGTCATCAGGCCGAACGCCGCCAGGAACGTCAGACCGTTCCACTTCGTCGCCGCGGCCAGGCCCAGCATCACCCCGGCCGCGATCCGCCACGGCCGCCACCCCAGGCGCAGCGTCTCCGCGATCTCCGCGTCCGGCCGCAGCACCCCTTCCCCGTCCTCCGGCAGCGCCCCGGCGAGCCGCCGCCGCGCCCGGTCCCGGTCGACGATCAGGCAGCCGAAGGCCGCGACCAGGAAGAACATCAGCACCTGGTCGAGGAGCGCGGTCCGGCTCATCACGAAGTGCAGGCCGTCGACGGCGAGCAGCAGACCGGCCAGGCAGCCCAGGAACGTCGAGCGGAACAGGCGCCGGCCGATCCGGCAGATCAGCAGCACCGACAGGGTGCCGAGCAGCGCCACCATGAAGCGCCAGCCGAAGGGCTCGAAGCCGAAGATCTTCTCGCCGAGGCCGATGACCCACTTGCCCATAGGCGGGTGGACGACATAGCCGGGGTCGGTCGGAATCGGTACGGACCCGGGGTCGACGAGGATCTTCTTGTCGACGTCCTTCGGCCAGGCGCCCTCGTAACCCCGGTTGATCAGGGCCCAGGCGTCCTTGGCGTAGTACGTCTCGTCGAATATCACCGCGTGCGGCTTGCCCAGGTTCCAGAACCGCAGCACGCCGGCGATCGCCGCCACCAGCAGCGGACCGCCCCAGGCCGAGAGCCGCCACAGCCGTTCCGCCAGGGCCGGGCCGATCCCGAACAGCTGCCACAGCCGCTCCGAGGGCCGGGCGTACGGCGGGTCGAGCCGGTCCCGCAGGCCGATGGCGAGCGTGCCGGTGGCGGGCGGGCGGTAGCCGAAGCGCCGCAGCCTCCGCTGCCAGGAAGAGGGCTCTGCCACGGTCGGTGCCATGGGGTGCTGGCCCTCCAGGGCCTCGGGTGCGGTACTCGTCACCGCGCCATCGTAGGGAACGCTTCGGTGCGCGTCGCCTGTCCGGGCTGGGAGGATGACCCGTGTGACAGGAACGCTGGTACTCGCAGGGACCCCCATCGGTGACATCGCGGACGCCCCGCCGCGCCTCGCCGCCGAGCTGGAGAACGCGGACATCGTGGCCGCCGAGGACACCCGGCGGCTGCGCGGGCTGACCCGCGCGCTCGGCGTCCACACCAAGGGCCGGGTCGTCTCGTACTTCGAGGGCAACGAATCGGCCCGTACGCCGGAGCTGGTGGAGGCGCTCGCCGGCGGGGCCCGGGTGCTCCTCGTGACGGACGCGGGCATGCCGTCGGTCTCCGACCCCGGCTACCGGCTCGTCGCCGCCGCCGTCGAGCAGGACATCAAGGTGACGGCCGTCCCCGGCCCGTCCGCCGTGCTCACCGCGCTGGCGCTCTCCGGACTGCCCGTGGACCGCTTCTGCTTCGAGGGCTTCCTGCCGAGGAAGGCGGGCGAGCGGCTCGGCCGCCTCCGCGAGGTCGCCGGCGAGCGGCGGACCCTCGTCTACTTCGAGGCCCCCCACCGGCTCGACGACACCCTCGCCGCCATGGCGGAGGTCTTCGGCGCCGAGCGCAGGGCCGCCGTGTGCCGCGAGCTGACCAAGACGTACGAGGAGGTCCGGCGCGGGTCGCTGGGCGAGCTGGCGGCCTGGGCGGCGGAGGGCGTACGCGGCGAGATCACCGTCGTCGTCGAGGGCGCCCCGGAGCCGGGCCCGGCCGAGCTGGACGCGGAGGAACTGGTCCGCCGGGTGCGGATCCGAGAGGAGGCGGGTGAGCGCCGCAAGGAGGCCATCGCGGCGGTGGCGGCGGAGGCGGGGATCCCCAAGCGCGAGGTGTTCGACGCGGTCGTCGCGGCGAAGAACGCGGGGTGACGGCGGGGGCGCCCCCGCCCGTCCCGTACCTCCCGGCCGCCGGGGCCCGGCCTCGTGCCTCGCGGGCCGTCGGGCCCCGGCCTCGCGCCTCGTAAGCCGTCGGGCCGGAAAAAGGGTGAAGAGTTAATCTGAAGGGCAAAGCCGAATCCGGCGCCGGGACTCTTCGCAGAGCGTTTCGGCAAGGGAAGGCCCAAGAGAATTCCATGGTTCTCCCCCCGCTGATGCGCTCCGGCCCGAAAAGGCGTCCACTGGACCCAGTGGAGAGGAGCTGGCATGACCGAGATCACCGGCACCGGCATATCCGTCGCCCATGAGGCGTACGCCTTCGCCTGTATGCGGTGCGGTTACGGCTGGGAGCAGGCGTACGACATCGAGCACCACGTCGACGCGGC
>NZ_JAPSIW010000427.1 GCF_031178505.1 Streptomyces sp.
TGATCCAGCGCGTGGCCGTGACGGAGGACCCGGACGCCTGGGCGGCGGACTTCCACGCCGACGCCCCCTACCTCACCGTGGAGCAGATCCTCCGGCTGCCGATCCTCGCCGTGGGGACGGTGGACGGGATCGCGGAGCGGCTCCTGACGCTCCGGAAGCGGTTCGGCTTCTCGTACTTCACCGTGCTCGACGACGCGATGGAGGCGTTCGCCCCGGTGATCGGGCGGCTGCGCGGGCGGTGACGCCCCGCCGGCGTCCCGTCCTGCTCCGTGGAACGCGGTCGACGCCGGCCGCCCGGCGGTGGTGGGATCTGCCCATGGACGATCTTCGGATACGGGCCGCGGTGGCGGCCGACATCGACGCCGTGCTCGCCTTCTGGAAGGTGGCCGCGGAGGGCACGAGCATCAGCGACGACCACGCCGGGGTGGCGCGACTCGTCGAGCGGGACCCCGAGGCTCTGCTGCTCGCGGAGCCGGCGGGCGAACCGGCCGGCGGGGGCGCCGGTGACGGGAGCGGCGCACTCGTGGGGACGGTGATCGCCGGCTTCGACGGCTGGCGGTGCCACCTCTACCGGCTCGCCGTCCACCCGGGCCACCGCCGCCGGGGCATCGGCGGCGCCCTGATCGCGGCGGCCGAGGAGCGTTTCGTACGCCTCGGCGGGCGGCGCGTCGACGCGATGGTGCTCGACCGGAACCGGCTCGGGCGGGCGGCGTGGCGGGCGGCGGAGTACGGCGCAGACGAGGCGTGGACCCGTTGGGTGAAGCCGCTGGCCCCGGCGCCCGGCCCGGCGCGGAGGCCGGCCGCGCCCTGATCGGCCCTTCGCTTTGCCCGTCCTTTACCCTGGACGGGCAGAATCGATCAACCGATCATCCCGATCACCCCGACCATCCCGGTCGATTTTTCCGGTACGACCGAAAGGTGTGAGCGTCCGCCCATGGGCGAGCCTCCCAGTAGCCCCACCCGCGGCCGAGATCGTGCGGTCCGCCCCTCCCTGACTGATCATGGGACTCGTCGAGGGACGGAGGTGAAACGATGACCGAGCTTCTGCTGCTGCTCGTGGCGCTGCTGCTCTCCGTCGCCTGTGGCGCCTTCGTCGCCGCCGAGTTCTCGCTGACCACGGTCGAGCGCGGCGAGCTGGAGGCCGCCGCCGGGCGCGGCGAGCGCGGAGCGGCGGGCGCCCTCAAGGCCGTCCGGTCGCTCACCTTCCAGCTCTCCGGGGCTCAGCTCGGCATCACCGTGACCAACCTGATCGTCGGCATGCTGGCCGAGCCGTCGGTCGCCGCGCTGATCCGGGGACCCGCCGAGGCGGTGGGCCTGTCGCCCTCGGTGGCCTCCTCCGTCGCGCTCGTGCTCGGTACGGCCCTTTCCACCGTGGTCCTGATGGTGGTCGGTGAGCTGGTCCCGAAGAACTGGGCGATCTCCTCGCCCCTGGCCGTGGCCAAGGTGGTCGCCACCCCGCAGCGGGTCTTCACGGCCGCCTTCAAGCCGCTGATCAGCCATCTGAACAACACCGCCAACCGGATCCTGCGCCGTCTGGGCATGGAGCCGGCGGAGGAGCTGGCCTCGGCCCGGTCCCCGCAGGAGCTGGTGGCGCTCGCCCGGCACTCCGCCAGGGAGGGGGCCCTGGAGCCGGACACGGCCGAGCTGTTCGTCCGGACCCTCAACCTCTCCGAGCTGACCACCGAGAACGTGATGACGCCCCGCGTGCAGGTCACCGCACTGGAGGTGCAGGCCACCGTCGAGGATGTCGCCAACGCGACCCGGGCGACCGGGCTGTCCCGCTTCCCCGTCTACCGGGGCAACCTCGACACGGTGGTCGGCATCGCCCACGTCAAGGACGTCCTGGCCATACCGGCCGCGGAGCGTCCGCGCCGCCGGATCGGCGAGATCCTGCGCGAGCCGCTGCTCGTGCCGGAGACGCTGACCGTGGACCGGCTCCTCGACCGGCTGTCGGGCAAGCAGACCATGGCCGTCGTCATCGACGAGTACGGCGGTACGGCCGGGGTCGTGACCCTGGAGGACATCGTCGAGGAGGTCGTCGGCGAGGTGCGCGACGAGCACGACCCGCACGAGACGTCCGACCTGGCGCGGGCGGGCGAGGACGCGGACGGCCGCGAGCTGTGGTCCGCCGACGGGGCCGCCCGTACGGACCAGCTCCGCACGATCGGACTGCGGGTGCCGGACGGACCGTACGAGACGCTCGCGGGCGTGCTCGCCACCGAGCTGGGCCGGATCCCGGCCGTCGGCGACAGCGTGGAGCTGGCCGGCTGGCAGCTCGACGTGGTGGACGCCTCGGGCCGGCGGGCCGCCCGCGTGCTGCTGCACGCGCCGGTCGCGACCGACGGGGACGAGACCGGGGAGGCGGGCCGATGACCGCGATCCAGTTGCTGATCGGCCTGCTGACGCTGGTCGTCAACGCCTTCTTCGTGGGCGCCGAGTTCGCCCTGATCTCGGTGCGCCGCAGCCAGATCGAGCCGCTCGCCGAGTCCGGCGACCGGCGGGCGCGCAGCGTCATGTGGGGTCTGGAGCACGTCTCGGCGCTGCTCGCCGCGGCCCAGCTCGGCATCACGCTGTGCACCCTGGTCCTGGGCATCGTGGCGGAGCCGGCCATCGCCCATCTGCTCGAACCCCTCTTCGACGCGGTGGGGGTGCCGCACGGTCTGGTGCACCCGATCTCGTTCGTGATCGCCCTCGCGGTGGCCACCTACCTGCACATGCTGCTGGGCGAGATGGTGCCGAAGAACATCGCCCTGGCCGAGCCGACGCGGACGGCGCTGGCGCTCGGTCCGCCGCTCGTCACGCTGGCCCGGGCGCTGCGGCCGGTGATCTTCGCGATCAACGCCTTCGCGAACGCGCTCCTGAAGCTGCTGCGGGTGGAGGCGAAGAACGAGGTGTCGGCCACCTTCTCGGACGACGAGCTGGCCCGGATGGTCACCGACGCCGGGCACGCGGGACTGCTGGACGACCGGGCCGCGGAGCGTCTGCACGACGCCCTCGAACTGGGGCGCCGTCCCGTGCGGGACGTGGTCATGCCGGTGACGCGGGTCATGTACGCGCAGGTCGGAACGACTCCGGAGCAGCTGGAGGCGCTGTCCGCGCAGTCGGGTTTCTCCCGCTTCCCGGTCGTCGACTCCGGCCGCCGGATCCTCGGTTACCTGCACGTCAAGGACGCCCTGGACATCACGCCGCGCGACCTGCCGTTCCCGGTCTCGGCGCTGCGCCCGATCGCGCGGGTGCGGGCGGCGACACCGCTGGACGACGTCCTGACGGCGATGCGGCGCAGCCGGACCCATCTGGCGGCGGTGCTGGACGAGGACGGCAAGCTGGCCGGCCTCGTGACCATGGAGGACGTGCTGCGCGAACTGGTGGGGCGGCCCGCGGCTCCCTGACGGGTACGCCGGCCGGCGGGTGAGCCCGAGGAGGCCGGGGCGGAAGGGTCCCGGGCGTGCGCCCGGGGCCCTTCCGCCTGCCGCCGGGCGGTTCCCCTCGGCATCCCGCCGCATACCGCACGGTATGATCGCTCCGCCATGGAGATGAATGCCGCATACAACAGTTTTGTCGCCCTGGGCGACAGCTTCACCGAGGGCATGTCGGACCTGCTGCCCGACGGCTCCTACCGGGGCTGGGCCGATGTCCTCGCGGGTCGCCTGGCCGCCCGGAATCCCGACTTCCGGTACGCCAACCTCGCGGTGCGCGGCAAGCTCATCGGACAGATCGTGGCGGAGCAGGTGGACACGGCCGCCGCGATGGAGGCCGACGTGGTGACCCTCGTCGGGGGGCTCAACGACACCCTGCGGCCCAAGGTCGACATGGTCCGGGTGCGGGACCTGCTCACCGAGGCGGTGGAACGCCTGGCACCCACCTGCGGCCGGCTCGTCCTCATGCGCAGCCCCGGCCGCAACGGCCCGGTGATGGAGCGCTTCCGGCCCCGGATGGAGGAGCTCTTCGCCCACATCGACACCCTCGCCGCCCGGCACGGCGCCCTGGTGGTCGACCTCTACGGGGAGCCGGTGCTCGGCGACCCCCGGCTGTGGGACGTGGACCGGCTGCACCTCACGGCGGAGGGCCACCGGCGCGTGGCCGAGGCCGTGTGGCAGGCTCTCGGCATGCCGCCCGAGGAGGACTGGCGGGAGCCGCTGCCGCCCATCGGCCGGCCGGGCTGGGCGACCCGCCGGATCGCGGACGCCCGCTTCGCCCGGGAGCACCTCGGGCCCTGGATCGGCCGGCGGCTCACCGGCCGCTCGTCGGGCGACGGACGCGCCCCCAAGCGCCCCGAGCTGCTGCCGTACGAGCCCGGGGGCGTGACCTCCGAGGCGGGGCGACGGGTCGCCCCGTGAGCTGCGTCTCGTAGCAAGCTCCAGCCCGGACCGTGGCGCTGGCCTGCACAAACCGCCAGTAGAATCAGGACACGTGACTGCTGCCACGGTGAAGCCCCGTATCCCCAACGTCCTGGCCGGCCGCTACGCATCCGCGGAGCTCGCCGTCCTCTGGTCCCCCGAGCAGAAGGTGAAGCTGGAGCGCCGGCTGTGGCTCGCCGTGCTGCGTGCGCAGAAGGACCTCGGGATCGAGGTTCCGGACGCGGCTCTCGCCGACTACGAGCGCGTGCTGGACCAGGTCGACCTGGCCTCCATCGCGGAGCGCGAGAAGGTCACCCGGCACGACGTGAAGGCGCGCATCGAGGAGTTCAACGCCCTCGCCGGTCACGAGCACGTCCACAAGGGCATGACCTCGCGCGACCTCACCGAGAACGTCGAGCAGCTGCAGATCCGGCTCTCCCTGGAGCTGATGCGGGACCGTACGGTCGCCGTCCTCGCCCGCCTGGGCAAGCTCTCCGCCGAGTACGCGGAGCTCGTCATGGCCGGCCGCTCGCACAACGTCGCCGCTCAGGCCACCACGCTGGGCAAGCGGTTCGCGACCGCCACGGACGAGCTGCTCGTCGCCCACGGCCGCCTCGAGGAGCTCCTCGGCCGGTACCCGCTGCGCGGCATCAAGGGCCCGGTCGGCACCGCGCAGGACATGCTCGACCTGCTCGGCGGGGACGCCTCGAAGCTGGCCGAGCTGGAGAGCCGGATCGCCGGTCACCTCGGTTTCGCCCACGCCTTCACCTCGGTCGGCCAGGTCTACCCGCGCTCGCTCGACTACGACGTGGTGACGGCGCTGGTGCAGCTGGCCGCCGCACCCTCCTCGCTGGCCAAGACGATCCGCCTGATGGCGGGCCACGAGCTGGTCACCGAGGGCTTCAAGCCCGGCCAGGTCGGCTCCTCGGCGATGCCGCACAAGATGAACACCCGCTCCTGCGAGCGCGTGAACGGCCTGATGGTCATCCTGCGCGGTTACGCGTCGATGACCGGCGAGCTGGCCGGTGACCAGTGGAACGAGGGCGACGTGTCCTGCTCGGTGGTCCGCCGCGTGGCGCTGCCGGACGCGTTCTTCGCCCTGGACGGCCTCCTGGAGACCTTCCTCACCGTGCTCGACGAGTTCGGCGCCTTCCCCGCCGTGATCGCCCGCGAGCTCGACCGGTACCTGCCCTTCCTGGCCACCACCAAGGTCCTCATGGGCGCGGTCCGCGCCGGTGTCGGCCGCGAGGTCGCCCACGAGGCGATCAAGGAGCACGCCGTCGCCTCCGCCCTCGCGATGCGCGAGCAGGGCGCCGAGCGCAACGAGCTGCTCGACAAGCTGGCGGCCGACGAGCGCATCCCGCTGGACCGTGCGCAGCTCGACGAGCTGATGGCGGACAAGCTCTCCTTCACGGGCGCCGCGGCCGACCAGGTCGCCTCCGTCGTCGCCCGCGTCGAGGAGATCCTGAAGCAGCACCCCGAGGCCGCCGCCTACACGCCCGGAGCGATCCTCTGACCCGGACCCCCCGGTTCACCCAGCAGCAGCTGGAGGCCGCTCGCGACCGCGTCGTCCCCGACGTGGTCGCGAGCGGCCTTTCCGTGCTGTTCTGCGGGATCAATCCGGGTCTGATGTCGGCTGCGACAGGCCATCACTTCGCCCGCCCGGGCAACCGTTTCTGGCCGGTGCTCCACCTGTCCGGGTTCACCCCGCGGC
>NZ_JAPSIW010000029.1 GCF_031178505.1 Streptomyces sp.
CCCACGCCCTCGAACCCCCGTCGACCGGGGCCCCCGAGCCGACGGTCTCCAGCGCGATGGGGGCGTTCCTGGAGTCCGGCCCCATCGGAGTCCGCCGCATCGGCCAGCTGGAGCGCTGGCTCGGCGGTAGGGAGCTGCGGGTCGGCCACACCTACCTCCCCGGTGACCTCTGGTCGAACATCGAGGGCCCCCCGGGCTTCCTGGACGCCTGGGCGGACTGGCGCAACGAGCGGGAGGACCGGCTGCTCGTCCTGAACGTGCCGATGCTGGAGCGCAACGAGGCCGGCGTCTCCGACCACGAGGTCCGCAGACAGCTCCGGCTCGGCGCCTCGGGGCACTACGACCACCACTTCAGGACACTCGCCGAACGCCTGGTCGCCCTGGAGGCGGCGGACACCGTCATCGTCCTCGGCTGGGAGATGAACGGCACCACGTACACCCACCGCTGCGCACCGGACCCCGAGGCGTGGAAGCAGTACTGGAACCGGATCGTCACCGCGATGCGTTCCGTTCCGGGCCAGAAGTTCCGCTTCGACTTCAATCCCAGTCGCGGCAGGGACGCCATTCCGTGGACGGAGTGCTATCCGGGTGACGGCGTGGTCGACATCATCGGCATGGACTCCTACGACCAGCCGGCGGGGTCCCGTTTCGACGACCACGTCAATGAGCCGTACGGGCTGCGCACGCAGGTGGAATTCGCCGCCGCGCACGGAAAGCAGATCTCGTACCCGGAATGGGGACTCTTCCGGAACGGGGACAACACCGAGTACATGCGGCGCATGATCGAATGGATCAGGCAGCACAAGCCGCTGTACCACACGATCACCGATTACTGCCCGCACGGCGTGTGGCAGTGCGGCGCGAACCCGAACTCCTCGCAGGTCTTCCGGGAGATGCTGTACGGGGCCGAACCCGAGGTTCCCGAGGTGCCGGAGGTGCCGCCGAAGCCCGAGGTGCCGCCGAAGCCGGAGATTCCTCCGAAGCCGGAAATCCCGCCGAAGCCCGAGCCGAAGCCCGAGCCGAAGCCCGAGCCGGAACCCGAACCCAAACCCGAGCCGAAACCGGAGCCGAAGCCCGAGCCGAAGCCCGAGCCGAAACCGGAGCCGAAGCCCGAGCCGAAGCCCGAACCCAAACCCGAGCCGAAGCCCGAACCGAAGCCCGAGCCGCAAGTCCCGCCCAAGCCCCTGCCCACGCCGGCCTGCTGGGTGTTGAACCTCGGGCCGTGGGTGGAGAGCTGGTTCGGCGGGCCGCTGTGTGTCCCGGCCGAGGCCTGGAAGAACGAGGTCGACATCCACTGGAAGATCTCCCTGAAGGGCATCCGGCCCTTCTGACCGGACCGGTGGCCACGGCGACCACGGCGGCGGAGCTCATCCGCCGCCGCTCGCCGTACCCGGACGTCCCAGCCCCCGCAGCCGCGCCAGCGCCCGCCCCGCCCAGGCCCGCTCCCGCGCCTGATCCGCCGCCCAGCGCCGTGCGCCCGCCGCCCCCGCGCGCAGCCGCAGCAGCGGAGCCGTACCGCGCCCGGCGAGGAGCAGCCGGCCGTTGCGGACCGGCTCGGGACGCCAGTGCTGCTTGTACGGCTCGGCGCCGCGCAGCATGCTCAGGGTGGCGCGCCCCCGGGCGCTGGTCTCCCGGGCCCCGTGGCGCAGGAGCATCGCCGCCACGTCCACCTTGCGGTCCCGCAGGGACGGATCGGCGCCGTACAGGTAACCGCCGGCCAGGCGCGGGGACATGAGCGTCAGATCGGCGGCCACCACGTCACCCGCCAGCCGGAACTCCGTCACCATCGCGTCCCCGCGCTCCACCATCGGCCGCACGGCCCGCGTCAGGTGCTGGGCGAACCGCTCGCTGGTGTGCTCGGCCGTCACCCCCCGGCCCTCCCACTGGCGCCGGTGCAGACGCAGCAGCCGCTCCAGCGCCGCCGGCACCTCGGGCCCGGACACGATGTGCGCGTCGATGCCGAGGGCGTCCAGCTTGCGCAGCTTGGCGCGGACCCGCTGGGCCTTGTTCGACGGAATCCGTTCGAGCAGCCCCTCCATCGGTACGGCGGGCAGCTCCAGACACAGGGAGTCCGGCAGCCGCCTGCGCGGTCCCCGCCACCGGGTGAACACCCGCTCCGCGGCGGCCCCCGGCCGAACCTCCCGCAGGTCGATCAGCGCCCCGCGGGCCACGCGCTCCAGGGCCTCGGTCAGGGCCGGCAGGGCCTCGGGCCGGCCGTCGTCCAGGAGGACGTCGGTGAAGTCGGTGATCGCGCCCCCGAGCTGGGTGAGCACGGGCAGCGGTCCGGGCGCCCGCATCAGGGGCGCGGCGGCCACCAGCTCGCCGTCCCCGTCCCGTACGAGCACCACCCGCAGCGCGCCGGGGCGGCCGTAGGAGAGCCACCAGGAGTGCAGCCAGGAATGGGACTGGAAGGGGGTGGCGGTGGAGCAGCGCCCGTACAGCGCCGTCCACTCGGCCGCCAGCCGCCCGAAGTCCTCCTCGTCACGGCAGACCTCGGTCCGCGGCGTTCCCGTGCTCACACCGCCTCCGGTTCCGGCTGGTGGGACGCGGCCGGGGCGGGCACCGCGGCCGTCCCCGGGGCCGCGGGCCGCGAGTGGCGGCCCTCGCTCCGGGCGGCGGCCCGCCGCGGTGCCACCATCAGGGCCAGGCCCCCGAGGAGTCCGCCCGCGCAGCCGCCGACCAGCGCCGACAGCGGCGCCGACGGCGAGACCGGGTCGACCGGCTTCGTGGCGCGCGAGAACTGCACGACCTTCACGCCCGTGCTGCCCGCCACGTGCCCGCTGTTGACGACCAGCGCGCGGGCCACCCCGTCCGCCATCGCCACCGCCTCTGCCGGCCGCTCCGACCGTGCCGTCAGGGAGATCATCGGCGCGTCCGGTGACGTCGAGGCCTGCACGCTCCGCCGCAGCTTCCCGGCCGTGACCCCGGCCCACACCTGGGCGTCGCCGGTCACCGCGATGTCCGTGGCCACCCGCCCGTACGCCTGGGCGAAGCCGAGGGCGCCCGCCGGGTCGGACTTCTCGCCGGGGACGACGATGACGTAACTCGTCGCCGCGTACTCCGGGGTCGCGAGCGCGCCGTACCCGCCGCCGAGGGCGGCCCCGGCCAGGACGGCGGCGGGCAGCACCGCCCGGCGGCCGGGCCCGCGCCAGCGGGCGGGCAGGGAGGGACGGCGACGGTCGGGGGTCGCGGAAGTGTTCATGGTGCGGGTTCTCTCACTTCACGGGGGAGGGGGTGCCGCCGTGGACGGCCTGGTCGTAGAGGGACATCAACTGCCCGGCGCTGCGGGCGATGTCGTACCGGAGCGCGGCCCGGGGCACCGGAAGCCGGGCGAGCCGGGCGTCCCGGACGCCGCGCAGCGCGGAGATCAGCTCGGGCACCGACCCGTCGATCCGCCGCGCGCCCGGAGCGGCCTCCGGCGGCAGGTCGTCGACCGCGGGGCACGCCACGTACAGCGCGGGCAGGCCCGCCGCCAGCGCCTCCACGACCGCGAGCCCGAACGTCTCGTCGGGGGAGGTGGAGACGAAGACGTCCATCGCGGAGAGCAGCTCCGGCAGGGAGGGGCCGAGCGAGGTGACCGTCGGCGGGTCCTCGCAGGCGCCGGTGAGCAGCACCCGGCCCGCCGCCCCGCACTCCCGGGCCACCCGCAGCAGCTCCTCCCGCCGGTCGCCCTCGCCGACGAGGAGCAGCCACGCCTCCGGGATCGCCGCCACCGCCCGGACCAGCCGGTCGAACCGCTTCCCCGGGACGAGCCGCCCCACCCCGCCGACGACGTACGCGTCCCTCGGCACGCCCAGCACCCCCCGGACCAGCCGGCGGGCCCGGGCGTCGTACGCGAAGCGGGCGGTCTCGATCCCGTTGGGGACGACCCGGATACGGTTCGGGGGCACCCCCCAGTCCGCGAGCCGGCGCGCCACGCTCGGCGACACGGCGACCGTGGAGGTGCCGAGCCGTTCCGACGCCAGGTAGAGGGCGCGGGTGCCCGCGGACAGCGGCCGGCCCTCGATCTGCGCCTCGCCGAGCGAGTGCTCGGTGGCGATGATCCGCCGCACCCCGGCGAGGCGGGCCGCGGGCCTGCCGTACACGCATGCCCGGTACAGATGGGTGTGCACCAGGTCGTAGCCGCCCTGGCGGACGACCCGGGCGAGCCGGGGGAGCGCCCCCACGTCCCGGTTGCCCGTCATGCCGAGATGGGTGACGGGTGTCCCGTCCGCCTCGATCCCGGCGGCCACCGGGCCGGGGTTGGTCAGGGTCACCACCCGGCTCTCCACCGGCAGGTGGCGCAGCAGCAGCCGCAGCTGCTGTTCCGCCCCGCCGATGCCGAGGCCCGTGATCACGTGCAGCACCTTCATCGGACGCCCACCGCCGCCGGGAGGGACGGGGCCGGGAGCAGGTCCGCCGGGTGGCGGCGGCGCAGCGGGTGCAGGGTCCGCTTCGCCGCGAGCCGCAACGGGGTGTCCGCCTCGCCGATGTGGACGCGGGGCAGGGCGTACGCACCGGTCAGCGGCCCCGGGTCGATCGCGCAGGCGTAGCGGTAGCCGGCCTTCCGTACCGAGTGCATCACCCGCGGGTCGGTTCTCCCGTACGGGTAGCAGAAGCCGTCCACCGGACGGCCGGTGATCTCCTCCAGGAGCGCGCGGCTGCGCCGGGTCTCGGCGGCGAGCGTGGTGTCGTCGGTCTCGGTCAGCGCGAGATGCGTCAGACCGTGCGAGCCGATCTCCATGCCGGCCGCGGCGATCCGCCGGATGCCGTCCTCGTCGAGGAGCGGCTTGCGCGGGCCGTCGGTGTCCCAGGCGTTCTCCCCGCCCATCCGGCCCGGCAGCACGAAGACCGTCGCCGTGAAACCGTGCCGGCGCAGCAGCGGCAGCGCCGAGTCCACGAAGTCGGCGTACCCGTCGTCGAAGGTCAGCCCGACGAGCCCGCGGGACCGGCCCCGGGCGGTCGCCGCGAGGAGTTCCCGCACCGACACGCCCCGCAGGCCCCGGTCGGCGAGCCAGTGCAGCTGTCGGGCGAAGCGCACCGGGGAGACGGTCACCTGGTACGGGTCGTCAGCGGGGTCGCCGACGGAGTGGTACATCGCGACCCACAGCGGCGGTTTCATCCACAGGGGCGGCTTCGGCAGCAGGCGGCGCAGCGCGGCGGCGGGCATGGGCGATCCTCCGGACGGCGGAGCGGGTCAGGGGCGGAATCTCGGGCGCCCTCGGGGCGCAGAGGAGGAAGAGAAGGAAGACGCCGGCCACGACGAGGCTCGCGACGGTGACGGACAGGGCCGCCGGCCGGATCGCCATCGAGCAGAGCCAGCCGGCGGCCGTGGCCCACGCGCCCGCCGTCGCCAGCCGCAGGAGCCCCTCGCCGAGCAGGCCCGCGCGGACCGGGACGGCCTGGCGGTGAGCGCCGCGCAGCAGCAGCACGGCGGTCGCGGTGATGCCCAGCGCGTTGGCGCCGGCGATGCCGACGGCCCCCCACAGGTGGGCGGCGGGAACCCCGGCGGCGACGGTCACGGCGAGCCCGGCGCCCATCGCGGCGGCCGGGTACCAGAGCGGGCGCGCGGCGGAGAAGTAGCAGCGGACCAGGGCGCCCACCATTGTCTGACCGAGCAGCCCGAGCGCGTACACGCGCATGACGGCGGCCGTCGCGACGGTGTCGCCCCGGTCGAACTCGCCGCGCTGGAAGAGGAGTTCGACGATCTGAGGTGCGGCGGCGATGACCGTCGACGCGCCGAGGAGCACGACGACGGCGGCGAGCAGCAGGTCCCGCTCCACCCGGCGGCGGGCCGCCTCCCCGTCACCGGCCGCGAGGGCACGGGCGACCACGGGGAAGCTGACCGTGCACAGCATGAGGGAGAGGATCATCGGCATCTGCGCGACCTTCTGCGCGTAGTTCAGATGCGAGATGGCGCCGGCCGGGAGCGGCGAGGCGAGGAACCGTTCGATCAGTGTCTGCGACTGGCGGGCCAGCGAGAAGACGACCACCGGCGCGATCAGACCGAGCACGAGCAGGTGCCCGTCGCCCGCCGGGCCCGCGGTCTCCGGCTCCCGTGGCGGCAGCGGCCCGGGACCCGACCGCAGGACGCGCAGCAGCGACGGCGCCTGGACGAGCACCATCAGCACCCCGCCGACCGCGACCCCGGCCGCCGCCGAGCGCACCCCCAGGGGTTCGCGCAGCACCACGATCGTGCCGATGATGCCGACGTTGTACGCCACGTAGATCGCGGCGGGCGGCACGAACCGGCCGTGCGCGCGCAGCGCGGCCGAGCAGTAGCCGACCAGTGCGAAGGAGAGCGCGCAGGTCGCGGTGAGCCGGGTGCAGTCGACGGCGAGCTGCGGATCGGGCAGGCCCGGCGCCAGCACCCGTACGAGCAGCGGCGCGGCGACGACGAGGGCGGTGGCGACGACCGCGACGGTGAGGGTGAGCCGGGGCAGCGTGCCGCGCACCAGGGCGCGCACCGGGTCGTCCCCGGCCAGGTCCGCCGCGCGGTGCGCCAGGGCCCGGGAGAACGCCGGCACCAGGATCAGTGCCATGGCGTCCTCGATGAGGAGCGTCGACGCGAACTCCGGCACGGTCCAGGCCACCAGGAACGCGTCGGTCTCGGCACCCGCGCCGAAGTATCCGGCGAGGATCTGGTCCCGTACCAGCCCGAGCAGCGCCCCGAGGGCCGTGAGCACCGCCGTCACGGCGGCGGCCTTCGCGAGGAACCCCCGGGCGGGGGGCGTGTGGCGGGGACCGGCGTCCGGCCCCACCCCCGGGGCGGCGGCCGTACCGGAGCCGGCGCCCGGGTACGCCCCGGGAGCGGTCTCCTCGTCCCCGGCCGGGTACCGCGCGGTGGCGGATTCCCGGTCCGTGCGGGGGTGTTTCCCGAGGGCGGTGTCCGCCTCCCCGGCCGGGTACGGCTCCAGGCCCGCCGGTGCCTCGCCGCCCCGCCCGCGGCGCGCGCGGCGGGCGCCCGCCGCAGCGGTCACGCCCGCCACCGTGTCCGCGGGGAGGGCCGGCGGGCCCACCCGGCGGTCGGCGGAACCCTCCCGGGGGGCGGTCACCGCGCGCCCCGCCGTGAAGCCGTCGGACGGCGGCCCGTCGACGGCTCCCGCCGGGGCCGGGCCCGGACACCCGGCGGTGTCCGGACCGGCCGCCGGAGGCGGGGGCACGGGGTCCGGGGCGTCGCCCGGCCGGCGGTCACGCACGCCGCACCCCGGGCAGGGACCACCAGGCCGCCAGGCCGAACACCACGGACATCAGCACCGTCGACGGGCCGCCGATGTCCGCGTAGAAGAAGTCGATGAGCTGCCAGGACAGCAGCCCCGTCGCGACGAGCGCGCCCGCCGCGCCCGCCCGGTGGCGGAGCAGGGCGCCGGTGAGGAGCGCCAGCCAGCTGCCGGCGAGGGCGAGCAGGCCGAGGAGGCCCTGTTCGCTGAGGACGAGCAGGTACATGTTGTGCGGCGAGAGCAGCGGCTGGCGCCGGAACTCCGCGCCCGCGCCGGCCGTGTCGCTGCCGGAGGAGAGCGCGAGCGAGGCGTGCGCGTCGCGGTGGGCGGGGAAACCCTTCAGACCCACACCCGTGAACGGCTCCGCGCGCCACATCTCCGCGGCCGCCGCCCACATCGTGTACCGGTCCGTCACCGACTGGTCCGGGGCGGCCGTCACCTGCGTGATGCTGGCGGCCCGCTCCTCGACCAGCTCCGAGCCGATGCCCAGACCACCGACGAGGACCACCGCGAGCGCCCCCGCCGTCAGCGCGGTCCGGGCCGCCCGGCGTACCCCGGCGAGGACCAGCTGGAGCGCGCAGGCGAGGACGGTCGCGATCCACGCGCCCCGGCTGAAGGAGACGACCAGCGGCACGAACAGCAGTCCCGCGCAGACCAGCGCCGCCGTCCGCGCGCGGCCGGGCCGGCCGCCGAGCGCGAGCCCGACGGCGACCACGAGCCCGTACGAGACGACCGTCGCCATGCCCATCACGTCCGAGGGTCCGAAGGTGCCGACGGCCCGGACGTCCTCACCCATGTACGAGGCACCCGTCCCCGTCAGGTACTGCGTGACGCCCACCGCGCCCTGGAGCAGCGCGAGGACGATCAGCGCCCAGGCGACGACGGTGGCGTCCCGGCGGTCCCGGACCGTCAGGAACACGGCCGCCGGGACGAGGACGAAGACCTGCGCGTACCGGGCGACGCCCGGCAGGCTCGCCGCGGGGTCGTGGGAGGTGACCGCCGCGAGACAGACCCCGAGGACCGGCAGCCCGAGGACGACGGCCGCCGTCCGGGTCAGCGGCCGGGCGCGCTCGCGCAGCACCCGGACGAGACAGACCAGCACGAGCAGGCCGGAGGCCGCGTCCGCGAGCGAGCCCGTTCCGCCGGTGCCGTCCCGCGCCCCGCCGCCCGGGACGAGCAGCAGCGCGATCACGGCGAGGACGGGCGAGAGGTGCGCGGCCCGCCGGGCCGTGTCCCGTACCGCCTCCGTCCTCCACCCCTCCGCCGGCGCCTCCCCCGGCGCCGGAGCGGCACAGGGCGGGGCCGCGGCCGTCACGGCCGTGGCCATCTCAGCTCCCCGTCGGCCGCAGCAGCCCGGCGGCCGTGCGGATCAGGATGCAGACGTCCTGCCAGAGCGACCAGTGGTCGATGTAGTGGTTGTCGAAGCGGCAGCGGTCCTCGATCGAGGTGTCGCCGCGCAGCCCGTGCACCTGGGCGAGCCCGGTCAGCCCGACCGGCATCCGGTGCCGGTCGGCGTACCCGGCGTGCACCTTGCTGAACTGGGCCACGAAGTAGGGGCGTTCGGGGCGCGGCCCGACGAGGCTCATGTCCCCCCGGAGCACGTTCCACAGCTGCGGCAGCTCGTCGAGCGAGGACTTCCGCAGGAAACTGCCGACCGCGCTCATCCGCCGGTCGCCCGCCACGTTCCAGCGGGTCGCCGACTCCGTCTCGTCGGAGGGGCGCAGCGTACGGAACTTCAGCAGCGTGAAGTGGCGGCCGTGCCGGCCCACCCGCTCCTGCCGGAAGAGGACCCCGGGCCCGTCGGCGAGCCGCACCGCGAGCGCGCACAGCATCAGCACCGGCAGGGCCAGCGCCAGCGCGGGAACGGCGAGCGCGATGTCGAGGAGGCGCTTCGCGGTGAGGCCGGGCCGCTCCTCCGGCGGTACGAGGCGGCGCCAGGCGTATCCCCACACGTGCTCGCCCATCGGCCCGTCCTGCCGTTCCCCGCCGACCCGCCAGGTCGTGCAGCCGTACTGCTGGAACAGCGTCACCAGTCCCGGGTCGTCCAGCAGGAACACGGCGTCCCGCACGGTGTTCTGGATGACGGCGCGGTGGATCGCCTCGGTCGTCGTGAGCACCGGGAGTCCCGGCTCCCCGGGCGTCGGCACCGCCGCGGCGCCGTCCTCCCTGACCCCGACGATCCCGACCGGCCGCACCCCGTACTCGGGATGCTGCAGGGCCGCCGCCGCGAACCGGCGCGCCGCGCCCGGCGCGCCGACGACGAGCGCCGACCGGGGGTGTGCCCGCGCCACCCGCCGCCGGTGGGCGAGCACCAGCCCGCGCAGCACGGACACCACCGCCACATGCGTGCCGTACGCCGCCGCGAGGCGCAGCGGCCCGAAGGCGAGGGCGGGGGAGTACGCGGCTACCGCGGCCGCCGCGACACACCAGGCGACCCCGGCGCGGGAGGCCAGCGCGGGCAGCTCGTCGAGCATCCGCACGTGCGCCGCCGGCCGGTGGAGCCCGCCCCGCCGGCCGAGGAGCAGGACGAGCGCGGCGATCGGCAGGAGCAGCCGCGGGTCCCGGTGCGTGGCGCCGAGCGGCGCGGCGGCCGCGAGGACGGCCAGGCAGTCGGCCGCCACCAGCGGCAGCCGGCCGGAACGGGTCCGCCTCCTGCGGTGCCGGGCGGGCGCGAGCCGGCGCGGCGCGCCGTGCCGGGGGGCCAGCGAGGCGACGCCGAAGACCGGGCCCGCCGCGGGCCACGAACCGGGGGAGGGGGGAACGCTGGTGCTTTCCGTGGTCACTGCGCAATCGGCTCTCTGTGCTCGGTGCCCCGCACTCCGGCCAGCTCGCGGTAGAGCTCCGCGACGGCCGCGCCGGTGCGCCGCACATCGAAACTGCTGAGTACGTGTTCGCGGGCCTCGCGGCCCAGGCGCTCCCGCAGCTCCGGCCGGCCGAGGAGACGGCCGAGCGCCGCGGCGAGCGCGGCCGGGTCCTCGGGCGGGACCAGGCACAGGGGCGCGTGGGCGGGCGGGAGGCTCTCCCGCGCGCCGTCCACGTCGCCGACCACCACCGGACGACCGCTCGCCATCGCCTCCAGGGGCGCGAGTGCCATCCCCTCCCAGCGGGACGGCAGGACCACCACGTCGGCGGCCCGGTACCAGGGGGCGGTGTCGTCGACGGCGCCGGTGAAGCGCACCGACGGGCCCGCCGACGCCCGCAGCCGGTCGCCGTCCGGGCCGTCGCCCACGAGCACCAGCCGGGCGGTGGGCACGTCGGCGAGGACGGCGGGCCAGGCGGCGAGCAGCACGTCCTGCCCCTTCTGCCGGCAGAGCCGGCCCACGCAGACGACGGTCGGCGCCGGGTTGCGGGGCGGGTTGTCGCTCGCGAAGCGGGCCACGTCCACCCCGTTGTGGACCACGGACCAGGCCGCGGTGATCCCGGCCGACTCGCCCGTACGGCGCTCGGCCTCGCTCACGCAGAGGATGCGGTCCGCCCAGCGGGCCCCGAAGCGCTCCCAGGCGCGCGCGAGCGCGGCGGTGGTCCCGTCGACGGCCTCGAAGGACCAGGCGTGCGGCTGGTAGAGGGTCGGGATCCGCCCCCGCACGGCCAGTCGGGCGCAGAGTCCCGCCTTGGCGCTGTGGGCGTGGACCAGGTCCGGGCGGACGGTACGGATCAGCCGGGCGAGGCCGAGCGTCTCGCGGACCAGCCGGGGGCCGGGGTCACGCCCGGCCCGCCAGGCGTGCACGCCGGCGCCCTCGGCGCGGACGGCCGCGGCGAGCGGCGTGCCGGGCGGGCAGGCGACGGTGACCTGCGTCCCGGCGCGGATCTGGTCGCGGACCAGATCCACGACGACGCGGGCGACGCCACCGTCCCCCGGCTGGACCGCGTGCAGGACGGAGAGGGGGGAGTCCGGTGCTCGTGGAGGCAGCATGTCAGCGTCCGGCGTCCGCCCGTGGGGAAAGCGCCGCCCGCCAGGTGTGTGGCACGCCGCGGCGCACAGCGAGATCCGCTGAATTCCGCATACAGGTTCTCCCCTTCGATGAGAGAAACAAGGAAACACCCGTGAGGGCCGGGGAAGAGGAAGCCGTCGAGCGCGCGAAAAGAGGTGTCCGCCCGACGGGACCATGAGCGACGTAGATGAACGTTATAACGATGATTCCGGGCGTTGGTAAGCAGGAGATTCTCATCAAGAGTAACTTCCGTATCCCGGCGCCCGGTTCCTCGTTGGGCGTGTTGTGCCATTCCCCGGCTCGCTCGCTCGAATACCCCTCGGATGGCCCAAGGAGAGCAGGGGCGTCACCCATTCGGGAGAGCAACCGAATAAAGCGAACCGCGTTGTTGAAGGAGCCGGACAGATCCGGTCACACCGCTGACCTTCCGGTCCCAGTGGTTCGCAATCGATCGAGGAGCGCTTCCCCATGTTCCGTATCGCAAAGGCTGTCGTCGTGTCCGCGGTCATCGCCGCGTCCGTGGTGGGCGCCGCCGGTGCGGCCTCGGCCGACGCTGAGGCCACCGGTGTGGCCATCGCGTCCCCGGGCATCATCTCGGGCAACGTCGTGCAGGCGCCGATCCACGTGCCGATCAACATCTGCGGCAACTCCGTCAACATCATCGCGCTGCTCAACCCCGCCTTCGGCAACGTCTGCGTCAACGCCTGATCCCGCAGCGGATCACGGTCCTCGCGAGGCCGGTGCGCCACCCCTTCCGGGGCGTGCGCGCCGGCCTCGGCTCGTTCGGACGCACCCTCGCGCGCCTCCCGGTGCAACGGCGTACGCCCCCGGCAGTGGCAGGTCAGCGGGCCGGATTCACCCGAACGGAGGCATGGCACTGGGTAGTTCATCCGTTGCGGAGAGATATACCCGCAGGCACGGTGAGGGAGAAGTTGTCCGACGCGTACCGAAAGGGAACACCTATGCGTCCCCAGGCGCCCCTCCGTCTCACCGTCCTGGCCGCCTCCGCCGCCCTCGCCCTCGGCGTGGCGGGGCCCGCCGCCGCCGACACCCACCAGCCGCCCCCCGTCGCCGCCCCGGCGCCTGTCGGCGACACCCCCGCCGAGGCGGCGAGCGCCGGCTCCTTCAAGGAGGCGGTGGACAGCGCGGTGGCCGAACTCCTCGCGACGATCAAGGCCGACGGCCGGCTCTCCGCCGCCGCCACCGAGGTGTTCGACGCCAAGATCGCGAAGGCGGTCGCCGCCGCCGAGGACACCGCCACGGCTGCCCTCCCCGAGGCTCCGGCTCCGCTGCCGGAGGCCCAGGCTCCGGCAGCTCCCGCACCCGCGCAGGCCGCGCCGTCCGCGCCGGACGCCGTCGGTCTCCTCGACCTCCCCGCCCTGCTCGGTGCCCTCCTCGGCCCCGTGGCGCCGGCCGCGCCGGCACCCTCGGCCGCACCGGCGGCGCCCGTCCGCTGACGGCGGCGCGCGGATCACGCCGTACCGGCCCGGTGTCCCCGGGCCGGTACGGCTTTCTCCTGTTCGCCGGGCACGGCTGGCCGGGCCCTTCCTCCGGGTCCGGTACCGAGAAATTCCTCCTCCCGGAGTTTCCGGGGAGCGCACCTCTCGTTACAGAAGCAGAACGCCGAGCGGGGACAGCTCAACTTCCCCGCGCGGGACGTGACTTGTCCGCGAAAAAACGTACGGACGCTCAGAGGAAGGACTTTCTCCATGAAGCCCACCAAGGTCGCCGCGATCATCGCCGGTTCCGTCATGGCCCTGGGTGCCGCCACGCCCGCCATGGCCATGGGGCCGGAGCTGCCCTCCAGCCTGGACGGGGGGCTCGACGCGATCTCCAGCGAGGGCCTGGAGACGGACGCGCTGGACAGCACCAGGGAGGCCCCCGCGGTCAAGGCCGTGGGCGACACCGCCGGGAAGCTGCACGAGACCGGCAAGAAGGCGCCGCTGCTCGGCGGTCTGCCGCTGGGCGGCTGAGGCTTCCGGGCGACGGGTCTCCGCGCCTCTCTCCCGCGCGGCCGACCGCGTCGCGCGGCCCCGCGTCCTCAAGGAAGGACCCGGGCTCCCCCCGGCCCCGACGGACATTCCCCGGCACGCGACACCGCTGTCCAGGGAGATCGGCTGATCGAATGATTTTCTGATCCGCCGCCGTGTGGGGCCGGGTCTTCGTCGTGCACCGCTCCTTACGCTCTCGCCCAACATCCACGGCAGGTTGGCTCGTGGAGATACCGAGGACGGCAGTGCTCGATCCCGCGCCGCAGCCGCTGCGGCGCGTCCGTCCGGAGTCCCCGAGTCCCGCGTTCTCCAGAGGAAGAGCGGTATGCGATCCATCGACACCAGGAAGCTGCTCACCGCCGCAGCCGCGACGGGCATCCTGTCGCTGACCGGAGGTTTCGCCGTGGCGGCGAACTCCACGGGCGACTCACCGGTGCCCGGAGCGGGGCACCACCGACAGGCTCCTCCCGCGGTGGACCTGTGCGGGGTCTCGGTGAACCCCGGTGAGCTCGCCGGCCGGGCGCTCCGGGACCTCTGCGCCCGGGGGGCGGCCGAGGACCCCGACGGCTACGGGGACGGCCCGGACGAGGAGACCCCCGACCACCCGGGCCCCCACCCCACGTCTCCGGGGCACCCGACGCCCCCCGGCCCCCACCCGACGTCCCCCGGCCCGCACCCCACGCACCCGGGCGAGCCGACCAAGCCCGGCGAGCCGACGAAGCCGGGGCACCCCACGCACACCCACCCCGGCGAGCCGACGAAGCCGCCGACCACGCCGCCTCACCACCCGGGTGAGCCGACGAAGCCGCCGACGAAGCCGCCGACGACGCCTCCGGAGCAGACCGGCGAGCCGGGTGAGCCGACGAAGCCGCCCACGAAGCCGCCGACCACGCCGCCCCACCACCCGGGTGAGCCCACGAAGCCGCCGACCACGCCGCCCCACCACCCCGGTGAGCCGACGAAGCCGCCGACCACGCCGCCCCACCACCCCGGTGAGCCGACGAAGCCGCCCACCACGCCGCCCACCACGCCGCCGACCCACCCCGGTGAGCCGACCACGCCGCCCACCACCCCGACCCACCCGGGGCCGACCGGGCCGGGCAAGCCGCAGCTCCCCGACACCGGAAGCGACACGGCCGCACTGGCGGGCGCCGCGGCCGTCAGCGCCGCCCTGCTCGTCGGCGGAGCGGTCATCCGCCTCCGTGCCGGACGCGCGATCAGGGCCGGGCGCACCGACCGCCTGCACTGACGCGCGGGCCGACCGCCCGTCAACAAGGGTCCTCACCGTCACCGGTGAGGACCCTTCGCGTTGCTGCACACGGGCGAATTCTCGCGACGTTTCCCCGGAGGGCTCGTTCAAGAACACAGTTCCACCGCTACCGTTCGTCACCCTCCGAAGGGCACCCGCACGTCATGAACCTGCGCTCACAAGCCGGTCTGGGCCTTCTGATGACCGCTCTCGCCTCCGCGGCCATGGCCACCCCCGCCTCCGCGGCCGAGGCCCCGGTGGTCGTGCCGCTCCACGGCCTGGAGCCCGCGATCCCGATGGACGCGCCGACCGTGGACACCGGTGTTCCGCTGCTCATGCCGGGCGCCCCCACCGTCTTCCACGAGGGGCAGACCCTGCCGGACATCGGTCTGCCGGAGGTGCCGTTCACCAGCACGCTCCCGGAGACCGACCTCGCCGCCCCGCTCCCGGAGCTCATCGACGGCAGCCGGCCCGGCACGGCCCGGCTCACCAGCCCCGACTCGCCCCTCGCCGCGGTCACCCCCGCCGCCGAGGTCGGCAACCCGGTGGGCCTGCCGGACGGCGACAGGTTCGGGCTCCCGGAGCTCACGCTGCCGGACGCCGGTCTCCGTACCGCCGCCGCGAAGGGCGCGCTGGAGCCGCAGCTCGGCCTGGCCCAGTCGTAGGGCTCACGGGCGGCCCTGTGCGCGACCGGCGGCCCGACGGGTGAAGACACGATTCTTCCCCGCTACCCCAAGGGTCGTTGCTCGTTGCACCGGAAGGCTTGTCGCATGGCCGCGGCCCGCGGCCCGGAGGTACGGCCGTCGTATCCGGCGGCGGACGGACCACCGGCCCGCGGGCCTTCATCTTTTCATTCCGTCCCATCCGGCCTAAAGGCCGTTACCCCCGCGCCCGCACGGCGTTGAAGGGGACTGTGTGACCGTGATTCTCGCGGTCGACTTTCCACGCTCAAGGAGTTCCTGATGTCTCGCATCGCGAAGGCTGCCGCTGTCCTCGCCGGCACGGGTGCCGTTGCCCTCAGCGGAGCCGGCATGGCCGTCGCCGACTCGGGCGCCGAGGCCGTCGCCGCCGCCTCCCCCGGTATCGTCTCGGGCAACGTCGTCCAGGTCCCGGTCCACGTGCCGATCAACCTGTGCGGCAACACCGTCGACATCATCGGCCTGCTGAACCCGGCGTTCGGCAACGTCTGCGCCAACATCGACGGTCACCACCACGACGGCGGCTACGGCGGCTGATCCCCCGGATACGCACGGAGCGGCCCCCCGCGCATCCGCCGGGGGGCCGCACCCGTGTGCGCGGCGCGGCCCGTCCCCTTGTCAGGCGTACCGGTAGATCGCGCTGTGGTCGAACATCTCCGCCGGGGTGACGCCCCAGGGCGTCATCGGCTGGTGCCGTGCCACCACCTTGCGGTACTGCGCGTCACCGAGCGGCGGGGGCTCCGCCGGAAGGTAGGCGGCGCCCGGGTTCCGCTGCTGCCACCGCGACCAGACCAGGTCCACGAACGAGTGGTGGAGCCAGAACACCGGGTCGTTCACCGAGGCACCGCCGAGCATCAGGCCGCCGACCCAGCGGTGCACCCGGTTGTGGATCCGGAACCGTTCGTTGCCCTGGCCGGCCGCCCAGCCCTCCAGCCGGTTGCGGAAGCCGGAGGCGCTGGTCGAGTTCCAGGGCGCCACGTCGTACGTCCGCTCCCGCATGACCTCCTCCAGCTGAGCCTGGGTGGGCAGGGTGATCGGGTCCCGGGGGCGGCCCAGGTCCCGGGTCAGGAAGCGGCCCTCGGTCATGGCGTGGTTGATCGTCCAGCGCCCGCCGGCGTGGGCGAACGGGCCCGTCATCACCTGCAGGTCGGACCGGCGGCCGTTGCCGCCCATGAAGTCGTCCGACCAGAGCGACGAGGCGGGCGAGTTGTCCCGCGTCCAGTCCCAGTAGGGCACGCTCACCGTGGGGTCGACCCGGCGCAGCTCGCGCTCGAACTCCAGCAGGAACTTGCGGTGCCAGGGCAGGAAGCTCGGCGCCATGTGGGCGACCCGCAGCTTGCCCTCCCCGTCGGCCGTGTAGTGCTCGATATGGGTGCGGACGAACCGGTCGTACACTCCCGTCCGCTTGAGCTCCAGAACGGCGGCGACGAACTTCTTCCGTTCCGCGCCGGTCAGATCACGCTGGTTCTTACGCGTGTACGCCACGGGGGCTCCCTCCCGGGTGGACGCCATGGGCGGCGGCGAAGCGCGAGAGCGGCGCGGACCCCAGCTCGTCCACGGCCCCGCGCGTGGCCGCCAGCGGCGTCGGATAGGTCTGGTAGTGATCGATGGGGGTGAGAAAGCCGCCGTCAGCGCAGCGCATCACGTGCAGCGGCCGGCCGTCGACCAGGACCTCGGTCCCGCCGGCGGGCGCCGGCCGCCCCTGGATGCGGCGGCCCCGGTACATCTCGTCGAACGTTCCGCCGGACGCCCGGACCGCCGCCCCGCCCCGGGGCGTCACGGCGATGCGGGCGAGCGCGCCACCGGTGAAGGCGGCGGCGGTCAGGGTGAGAAGGGACCGGAGTGCGAGGCGGCGCGGGAAGGTCATGAGTGATCTCCTGGTGGTCCGTCAGACACCCGCCGGGGCGGGGGAAATGCCCTGAGGGAATAACGAGGAAAACCCCGATCCGTTGTGGGGTAAATTCCCGCCGTGTGAACGTAGGCCGATCGGGTGAATGGGGCACGGAGAGAGGGGGCCCGGACCACTAGCATCCGGACCCATGACTTCTTCCCCCGCCGTTTCCGAGGCGCGCAGCGTCTCCCCGCTGGGCATTCTCTCCACCGTTTTCTGGGTCACCGGCCCCACCGAGGAGAAGCCGGCCGCTCCGTACGTGATGGTGTATTCGCTCGGTAACGGCCTCGACGGTCCCGAAGCCTGTGTGGCGGCGCTGCGGGCCGCCGTGGAGGGCATGGGCCTGCCCGTCGGCGGGCCGGTCGTCGACGCCTCCCAGGACTCCGGCGTCGACGCCCACCTGCTCCTGGAGGCTCGTCAGGCGGTCCTCACGCTGCCGTACATCAAGGTGCAGTGCTCGGTGTCGGAGGAGTGGGAGGCGGCGGCCGAGAAGCTCGGACACGTCTACCTCATCTGCTCCGTCCGTCCCTGGCCCGAGGCCGCGCCCGGCGAACCGATCTCGGAGGAGCAGCTGCGCTCCTACTTCGCCGGCGAGGACGCCCTGGCGGTCGGGGGCCACGCCGTGCTGCCGGTCCGGCGCCTGCAGGGCTGAGCGGGCGGCGGCGACATGGCGACGGTGGACGTCCGGGGCGTACCGGGGCAGCGGCGGCTCGCGCGGGACGAGGAGGAGAGGCAGGGCTCGACCGGGGCGGGCCGGGCCCTGGCCTGGACGCTGATGGTCACCGGTGCGGCCGGGGTCCTCGCCGCCTGGGTCATCACGCTCGACAAGTTCAAGCTCCTGGAGGACCCGGGCTTCCAGCCGGGGTGCAGCCTCAATCCGGTGGTGTCCTGCGGCAGCATCATGAAGAGCGCGCAGGCGTCGGTCTTCGGCTTTCCGAACCCGATGCTCGGCCTCGTCACGTACGCGGCCGTCGTCGCCGTCGGCGCCGGTCTCCTCGCCGGGGCGCGCTACCGGGGCTGGTTCTGGCTCGGGCTGAACGCGGGGATGCTGTTCGGGGTGGGCTTCTGCACCTGGCTCATGCACCAGTCGCTGTACGAGATCCACGCGCTGTGCCTGTGGTGCTGCCTGGCCTGGACGGCCACCGTCGTCATGTTCTGGTACGTCACCGCGCACAACGTACGGACCGGGGTGCTGCCCGCCCCGGCCGCGGTGCGCTCCTTCTTCGGCGACTTCGCCTTCGCTCCGCCCGTCCTGCACATCGGGATCATCGGGATGCTGATCCTGACCCGGTGGTGGGACTTCTGGACGAGCTGACGTGCGACGCCTCGTCACCCGGCCGCGGGCCGCACTCACCGTGCTGCTCGCGGCCGTTCTGGTGTTCCTGCTGCCGTACGACCGGCTCGCGCCCGGCGACCGGCACACCACCGCGCGGCCCGTGCCCGAGGCGGCCTGGCCGCCGGAGTCCCGGGTGCCGTCGGGCTTCTTCACGGGTTCCGACGAGGCCGGGGTGCGGCGCATGGCGGGGGTGCAGGCCTGGCTCGGCGGCACCCCGCTGAGCGTCGGGCACACCTATCTGCCGGGCGACCGCTGGTCCAACATCGAGGGCCATCCTGCTCTGTTCGGTCCGTGGGCGCGGTGGAAGGCGGAGCGGCCAGGGCGGCTGTTCGTCCTCAACGTGCCGCTCCTGGAGCGGAACGAGGAGGGCCTGCCCGACGCGGAGGTGCGGGCGCAGCTGCGGCGCGGCGCGGCCGGTGACTTCGACGGGCACTTCCGGACGCTGGGGGAGCGGCTCGTCGCGCACGGGCTCGCCGACACGATCCTGGTCCTCGGCTGGGAGATGAACGGCACGACGTACAGCCACCGCTGCGGGCCCGACCCGGCGGCCTGGAAGACGTACTGGCGGCGGGTCGTGGCGGAGCTGCGGGGCGTGGCCGGGCAGCGGTTCCGGTTCGACTTCACCCCGAGCCGGGGGCGGGACGCGGTGGCGTGGCCGGAGTGCTACCCGGGTGACGACGTGGTGGACATCATCGGGATGGACGCCTACGACCAGCCGGCCGGGGTCACCTTCGAGGAGCAGGTGACCGAGGAGTACGGGCTCGCGCATCACGTGCGGTTCGCGGCGGAGCGCGGCAAGCCCGTGTCGTACCCGGAGTGGGGGCTGTTCAGGAACGGCGACAACCCGGCGTACGTCCGGGGGATGCTCGACTGGTTCGCGGCGCACCGGCCGGTCTACCAGACGGTGACGGACTACTGCCCGCACGGGGTGTGGGGGTGCGCGGACAACCCGGAGTCGGCGCGGGTCCTCAGGGGCGCGCTGGGAGCGCCGGGCCGGTCTTGAGCGTGTCGACGGTGCGGTCGAGGAGGTCCACGAGGTCGTCGGTGAAGCCGTGTTCGGCCCAGTGGAGCGTGGTCTCGCGCAGGGCGCCGAGGACGGCCGCCGTGAAGACCCGTACCTCCAGGTCGTCGGCGGCCCGGCCGGTGCGGTCGGCGAGGGCGCGGGCGAGCCGGCGGCCGGTCGCGGCGGTGGTCTCGGTGAGCCGGGCGCGGACGGCGGGGATCTCCGCCATGAGGCGGGCGCGCAGCCGCACTTCGGCCGGTTCCGTGTCGAGCGCGGCGCGGATCGCGCCGAGGACGACCGCGCGGAGGGATTCGAGGGGCTCCTCACCGGCCGGCCGGGCCCGCAGCCGGGCTTCGAGGAGCTCGTCGTTCTCGTCGGTGAGGAGGATGTCCTCGCGGACGGGGAAGTAGCGCAGGACGGTGGAGGCGGAGACCTCGGCACCGGCGGCGATCCGGTCGAGGGTGGCCGCCTCCCAGCCGTGCTCGGCGACGAGCCGGCGGGCGGCCTCGCGGATCGCCGCGCGGGTCTTCTGCTTCTTGCGCTCCCGCAGCGGGGCAGGAGGGGTCTCTTCGGCCGCCATGGGCGTCATGGTCGCAGCTCAGGCCTGGTGGACGACGAGCGTGATGCCGATGTAGTGGGCGATGAAGGCGGCGAGGGTGAGGGCGTGGAAGACCTCGTGGAAGCCGAACCAGCGGGGGGACGGGTTGGGGCGCTTGATGCCGTAGACGACTCCGCCCGCGCTGTAGAGCAGGCCGCCGACGACGACGAGGACGAGGACGGCGATGCCGCCCGTGCGCAGGAAGTCGGGCAGGAAGAAGACGGCCGCCCAGCCCATCGCGATGTAGCAGGGGGTGTAGAGCCAGCGCGGGGCGCCCACCCAGAAGACGCGGAAGACGATGCCCGCGGCCGCGGCCGCCCAGATCGCCCACATGAGCGGTTTCGCCGTGGAGTCGGGCAGGAGCAGCAGGGTGAGCGGGGTGTAGGTGCCCGCGATGATCAGGAAGATGTTGGCGTGGTCGAGGCGCCGCAGGACGGCCTCGCCGCGCGGGCCCCAGTCGCCCCGGTGGTAGAGCGCGCTGATGCCGAAGAGGAGGCAGGCGGTGAGCACGTAGATCCCGCAGGCGATCCGGGCGCGGGGGGAATCGGCGAGGGCGACGAGGACGACGCCCGCCACGATCACCGTGGGGAACATGCCCGCGTGCAGCCAGCCTCTGAGCCGTGGCTTCAGCGGGAGGGACAGGGCTTGTTCGATCGGACGGGGCTCGGCGGGGGACACGTCCGGTGTGGCAGCTGTCATAGGACCCCATCGTATCTACGCCCCCGTAGGTTCCGGATATGAGTGGCGATGCTCACGTGTGCGGCCCTCTGGACATATGGGCGGTTCCATCGGATGATCAAATGAGTGCGGTCGGCACCGGATGAGCAGCTACGAAGCATCCGGGTCGCGGCCCCCACGGGGCACACACCCAAAAACCCCTCTACAAGGAGCAATCGTGGCGCGCGACAACGCGGCTCCCCAGACCCTTCCGACCCAGCACCAGGAGCTCGTCTCCTGGGTGAACGAGATCGCCGAGATCACCCAGCCCGACAACATCGTCTGGTGCGACGGTTCCGAGGCCGAGTACGAGCGCCTGTGCGAGGAGCTCGTCGCCAAGGGAACCTTCAAGAAGCTCGACGAGGTCAAGCGCCCGAACTCGTACTACGCCGCCTCCGACCCGACCGACGTCGCGCGCGTCGAGGACCGGACCTTCATCTGCTCCGAGAAGGAGGAGGACGCGGGCCCGACCAACCACTGGAAGGCCCCGGCGGAGATGAAGGAGATCTTCGCGGGCGAGAAGGGCATCTTCCGCGGCTCGATGAAGGGCCGGACGATGTACGTCGTCCCGTTCTGCATGGGCCCCGTCGGCTCCCCGCTCTCCGCCATCGGCGTCGAGATCACCGACTCCGCCTACGTCGCCGTCTCCATGCGCACCATGACCCGCATGGGACAGGCCGTCCTCGACGAGCTCGGCACCGACGGCTTCTTCGTCAAGGCCGTCCACACCCTCGGCGCCCCGCTGGCGGAGGGCCAGGAGGACGTGCCGTGGCCCTGCAACTCCACCAAGTACATCTCGCACTTCCCCGAGACCCGTGAGATCTGGTCGTACGGCTCCGGCTACGGCGGCAACGCCCTGCTCGGCAAGAAGTGCTACGCGCTCCGCATCGCCTCCGTCATGGCCCGCGACGAGGGCTGGCTCGCCGAGCACATGCTCATCCTGAAGCTGACCCCGCCGCAGGGCGAGGCCAAGTACGTCGCCGCCGCCTTCCCGTCCGCCTGTGGCAAGACCAACCTCGCCATGCTGGAGCCCACGATCTCCGGCTGGACGGTCGAGACCATCGGTGACGACATCGCCTGGATGCGCTTCGGCGAGGACGGCCGCCTCTACGCGATCAACCCCGAGGCCGGCTTCTTCGGTGTCGCGCCCGGCACCGGCGAGCACACCAACGCCAACGCCATGAAGACCCTGTGGGGCAACTCCGTCTTCACCAACGTCGCGCTCACCGACGACGGCGACGTGTGGTGGGAGGGCATGACCGAGGAGCCGCCCGCCCACCTCACCGACTGGAAGGGCAACGACTGGACGCCGGAGTCCGGAACCCCGGCCGCCCACCCGAACGCCCGCTTCACCGTCCCGGCCGCCCAGTGCCCGACGATCGCCCCCGAGTGGGAGGACCCCAAGGGCGTCCCGATCTCCGCGATCCTCTTCGGCGGGCGCCGCGCCTCCGCCGTACCGCTGGTGACCGAGTCCTTCGACTGGAACCACGGCGTCTTCCTCGGCGCGAACGTCGCCTCCGAGAAGACCGCCGCCGCCGAGGGCAAGGTCGGCGAGCTGCGCCGCGACCCCTTCGCCATGCTGCCGTTCTGCGGCTACAACATGGGCGACTACATGGCGCACTGGGTCAAGGTCGGCGCCTCCGCGGACGCGTCGAAGCTGCCCAAGATCTACTACGTGAACTGGTTCCGCAAGAACGACGCCGGCAAGTTCGTCTGGCCCGGCTTCGGTGAGAACAGCCGCGTGCTCAAGTGGATCGTGGAGCGCCTCGACGGCAAGGCCGAGGGCGTCGAGACCCCGATCGGCATCCTGCCGACCGCCGATTCGCTCGACACCGACGGCCTGGACCTCCCGGCCG
>NZ_JAPSIW010000428.1 GCF_031178505.1 Streptomyces sp.
GGGGCAGGATCACTCCCCAGTAGGTGTCCACGAGCCCCATGCGGACCATCTGCGTGAACAGCGGCGCGATGAGGACCTGGGGCGGCACCATGATCCCGGCCAGGACCAGGCCGTACAGGATCCTGCGTCCCCGGAACACGGTCCGGGTGAAACCGTAGGCGGCCATGGCGCACAGGACGACGGTGAGCAGGGTGGTGAGCCCGGAGACGACGAGGGAGTTCACCGTCCACCGCAGCAGGGTGCCCGACTCCCACACCTTGGCGTACGCCTCGAAGGTGATCCGCGAGCCGATCCACTCCAGCGGTGTCCTGGTCGTCTCCCCCTCCGGTTTGAGCGAGGTGGCGACGGCCCAGAGCAGGGGCAGCAGCCAGGCGGCGGCCAGGACGAGCGCCACGGCGAGCAGCGAGATCCTGCCCGCGGTCCAGCGGGGCCGCCGGCTCCCGGTGCGGGACGCTCGGACGGTGCGGTCACGGACGGCGGCGAGGCTCACGTGCCGGCCTCCTCTTTGCGCCGGGCCAGCACGGGCTGGACCAGGGAGACGATCAGGATGAGGGCGAAGAAGATGTAGGAGACGGCGGACGCGTAGCCGATCCGGTAGCCGGTGAAGCCCTGCTGGTAGACGTACTGCAGGATCGGCCGGGTGGAGTCGTCGGGTCCTCCGCCGGTCATCAGGTAGACCTGATCGAAGATCTTGAGCGAGGCGAGCACCTGGAGGACGAGCACGAGGCCGGTGGTGCGCCGCAGGAGCGGCAGGGTGATGTGGCGAAGGCGCCGCCACGCGCCGGCGCCGTCGAGCTCGGCCGCCTCGTACAGGTGCTGCGGAACGGCCTGGAGGGCCGCGAGGTAGAGCAGGAAGTTGAACCCGACCGTCCACCACACCGTGGTCAGGACGATGGAGAGCATCGCGTAGCGTTCGTCGCTCAGCCAGCCGATGCCGGGTTCCAGTCCGGCGGAGGCGAGGAGCTGGTCGGCGAGCCCGAATCCCGGCGGGAAGACCATCTGCGCGAACAGCATGCAGACGACGCCGGACGGGAGCAGGAAGGGCGCGAACCAGCTGATCCGCCAGAGCCACTGCACGACCCGCAGTTGGTGGGCGAGCAGGGCGAGCACGAGTCCGACCAGCACGAGCGGGACGGTGGAGAGCACGGTGAACCAGACGGTGTTCCACAGCGAGGACCACATCTGCGGGTCGGCCAGCGCCTCCGCGTAGTTGTCCAGGCCGATGAACTCCGCCTCGGTGCCGGTGATGTTCTCACTGGTCAGGCTCATCCCGACGCCACTGATCAGGGGCCAGACGAGAAAGAGGCCGTAGACGACCAGGAAGGGGGCCACGAAGACGAGGCCGTGCTCGGTCCACTTCCTCCGGACGGCCCGGGAGCGGGCCGTGACGGCGCCGCGGCCCGCTCCGGAGGCCGAGGTGGCCGGAGCGGCGGGAGTGAGCGTGGTCATGACACGACTCCGGGAAGGGGGTTGCGGGTGTCGAGGAGGCGTCCGAGCCGGAGCTTCGCCTCGGCGAGCGCCTCACGGGGGGTGCGGGAGCCGGTGAGCAGCGTCGAGAACACCTCGCCGAGTTCGATCCACATCCGTGAGGCGGACCCGGCGAACCAGGCCGGTTCGTCGAGTACGACGTCGTCGATCACGTCGCGGTAGGCGGACTGCGGATCGAGCGCGAGGTACGCCGGATCCGAGAGGACGGGCCGGTACGCCGGGACGTGGCCGCCCGCCGCCCATTCGACGGAGTTCTTCAGCATCCAGGCGACGAAGAGGCAGGCGGCCCTGTCCGTCGCGGTGTCGCGGCCGCGCTGGTGGGGCAGGACGAAGGCGTGGGAGTCGGCCTGCGCCGTGGCCCGTCCGAACAGCGCGGGGACCCGCGCCATCGAGAAGGGCGTCCCTCCCGTGCGGAAGGTGGTGACCTCCCAGTCCCCGTTGAGGTGGAACGCCGTCCGTCCCTGGTTGAAGATGCCCACGGAGGCGGCGTAGTCGGCGCGGCGCGTCCACAGCCCTTCCCCCACGAGGCCGGCCATGTACTCGAGCACCCGCAGGGCCTTGGCGTCGTCGAGGGCCAGCCCCTTGCCGTCGGGGGTGAGGACGGTCCCGCCGGTCTGGGAGTAGAAGGTGGAGAAGAGGCGCCAGGGGGTGATGCAGTCGGGGCCGAGGGTCTCGGTGACGAGGGCTGCCGTGCCGGTCACCTTCTTGGCGGCGCGCAGGGCCTCGGCGAACTCCGCGGCTCCCTGGACGGGCTTGAGGCGCGTCCCGTCCATCAGGCCGGCCTTGCGGCAGATGTCGGTCTGGTAGTAGAGCACGAGGGGGTGGGTGTCGAAGGGGACGGCGTACTGGCGGCCGTCGATCCGGCCGCGCCGCCACAGGTCCTCGGGGAAGTCCGCCGGGCGGATGCCCGCCTCGGCGAGCAGGTCGAGGTCGAAGGGGTCGACCAGCCGTCCGGGACCGAACCCGGCCAACCGGGCCATGTGGAGCGCGGCGACCTCCGGCGCACGGCCTCCGGCGCCCGCCATACCGAGTTTGGTGTAGTAGGGGGCGCCCCACTGGAGGGTGGTGGCCTCCAGTTCGACGTCCGGGTGGGCGGCACGGAAGGAGCCCAGCATCTTCTGCATGTTGACGCCGTCGCCGCCGCCGAAGAGGTGCCAGAACCGGAGCCTGGTCCGGCCGGACGCGGCGGCCGGCGGCGCCGCGCAGCTCGCGGTCGAGGCGAGGACGCCGGTGGTGGCGAGGGCGCTCAGGGAACCGGCGAGGACACGGCGCCGGCTGGGATGGGGTGTTTGCATTGCGGGTCGTCTTCCCGGGGTGCGGCGGAGGGCGGCCGGGGCCGCCCTCCGGTGCGGAACCGCCCGAGGGCGGCATTCCTGCAGGGGCGGCCCGTCAGGCCAGGCGGATCATGGTCCAGGACAGCGGTTCGAGCGTGACGCTCAGCGCGGAGCCGGCCAGTACGGCTCCCACACCCGGGTGGGGCGTGACGCGGTCCGGCTCGTCGAGGGTGTTGCGGGCGTCCGGGTCCGCGTCGGCGAGGACGGTGTGCTCGACGATCTCGCCGAGGTCCATGCCGCCCAGCGCGACGCGCAGCGGCAGGGGGCGGTCCTGCGAGCGGTTGACGGCGAAGACGGTGACCGCTCCGGTCCGCGGGTCCCGTACCGCGGTGGCCTGCAGCAGCGGCACGTCGCCGTGGACGGCGGTGGGGTACGTGGGCGAGTCGACGCGCACGTCGAGGACCTCGCCGCGGCCGTGGCGCGCGGCCTGGGCGAAGGGGTAGAAGGTGGTCTGCCGCCAGGCCGGGCCGCCGGGTTCGGTCATGATCGGGGCGATGACGTTGACCAACTGGGCGAGACAGGCGACCGTCACCCGGTCGGCGTGCCGCAGCAGCGCGATGAGCAGCGAGCCGAAGACGACGGCGTCGGTGACGGAGTAGCTGTCCTCGAGGAGGCGGGGGGCCTCGGGCCAGTCGAGCGGATTCTCGGCGGCCTCCGCCTCGAAGCGGCTCTGGTACCAGACGTTCCACTCGTCGAAGGAGAGGTTGATCCTCTTCTTGGACTTCAGCCGGGCGCCGATGTGGTCGCAGGTGGCGACCACGTTCTCGATGAACGACTCCATGTCCACGGCGGAGGCGAGGAAGGAGTCGCGGTCGCCGTCCTTCTCCTCGTAGTAGGCGTGCAGGGATATGTGGTCGACGAGGTCGTACGTCTCCTCCAGGACCTTCGCCTCCCAGGCCGCGAAGGTGGGCATGGCCTGGCTCGACGAGCCGCAGGCGACGAGTTCGAGGTCCGGGTCCATCTGGCGCATGGCGCGCGCGGTCTCGGCGGCCAGCCGGCCGTACTCCTCCGCCGTCTTGTGGCCGGTCTGCCACGGTCCGTCCATCTCGTTGCCGAGGCACCAGAGGCGGATGCCGAACGGCTCCTTGTCGCCGTGGGCGACCCGCAGGTCGGAAAGGGCCGTGCCGCCGGGGTGGTTGGCGTACTCCTGCAGTTCGAGCGCCTCGGCCACGCCCCGGGTGCCGAGGTTCACGGCCATCATGGGCTCGGCCTCGGGGCCGACCTTCTTCAGGAACGCCATGAACTCACTGAGCCCGAAGCGGTTGGTCTCGGTGGAACGCCAGGCGAGGTCGAGACGGCGGGGCCGGTCCTCGACGGGGCCGACGGAGTCCTCCCACCGGTATCCGGAGACGAAGTTGCCTCCCGGGTAGCGGACGGCCGTGACGCCGAGCTCGCGCACGAGGTCGAGGACGTCGGTGCGCAGGCCCGCCTCGTCCGCCAGGGGGTGGCCGGGCTCGAAGACGCCGGTGTAGACGCAGCGACCGAGGTGCTCGACGAACGAGCCGAAGAGACGGGGGTTCACCTCACCGACGGTGAACGCCGGGTCGAGGGTGAACCGGGCGACGTGGTCAGGGGCGGGGGTCATGACTTCCTTTCGTGGGGCGAGGGTGCGAGGAGCCGGGCGGTCGCCGTCAACGGGCGAGCACCGGCCAGCCGTCGGCACTCCAGGAGAGCGGCGTGAGGCCGAGCTTGGGGGTGCCCTGGTCCTCTGCGTCGTAGTAGTGGTGGACGAGGACGTCCCGGCCGCGGTCACGGAGCACCGACTGTCCGCCGGGCCCGAGGTACTTGCCGTGGGCGGCCAGCAGCAGGTCGCCACCGCCCTGCGTCATCGGCCTGCCGTCGCGTCCGGTGTAGGGGCCGGTCGGTGAGGTGGAACGGCCGACGCGGATGTTGTAGGTCGATTCGACGCCCGCGCAGCAGCGGTCGTAGGAGACGAAGAGGTAGTAGTGACCACCCCGGCGCACGATGGACGGGGCCTCGACCGCGTAGGGGGCGTCGGGCCGGGTGGCCAGGTGGTGGACGGGGGCCGCGGGAAGGGGGCGCCCGGTGCGGTCGTCCAGCTCCACCATGCGGATGCCGGTCCAGTGGGAACCGAAGGACATCCAGAGTCCGCCTCCGCCTTCGACGATGCCCGGGTCGATGGCGTTGTAGGGGTCCGTCGTGGCGCTCGCGAAGATCTCTCCGTGGTCGGTCCACGTGCCGGGCCTGCCGCTGGGCGAGGTGGCGAGCCCGATGGCGGAACGGTTCGAATTGAAGGAGGAGACCGCGTAGTAGAGCCAGTAACGACCCTTGCGGTGCACGATCTCGGGGGCCCAGGGGTCGCTCTCCGCGGAGTAGGAGCGCCACCAGGCGGGGAGCGCGGCGAAGGCGGACCCCGCCCGTTCCCAGTGGCGGCCGTCCCGCGAGGTGCGCGCTTCGAGGCCGCCGTGCGTGGAGTAGACCACGTAGGTTCCGTCCTTGAGGCGGATCGCCGCCGGATCGTGGACGGTGACGTCGCCGGTGACGGGCAGCGGATCGGGGTAGGCGGCCGCCGGAGCGGCCGACGCCTGGGGCATCAGACAGGCGAGGACCGCCGCGCCGGCGGACAGGAGTGCCGCGGCCCGGCGGCGGACGGAACGCCCGACAGGCATGGAAAGGCTCCTTCGAGAAGACGACCGGAAGAAGTCTGTTCGAGATTACGAACGACTTTCGTAACTTCGAATCGCGAAATTAGACGCCCCGAAACAACGGCGTCAACGAATTGAGCAAAATCACGAACGCCGTTCGAAATTACGAACAAAAGAAGGTGCCCTCCACCAGGTCGGCCGCGCATCAAACGCGACATCCGTCGCATAGGCCGCCGACCGTCAGTCCGGACGTGCCCCGATAGCCCGGCCTACGCGTGTGCGTCCACCCAGAGGTCCATCGGCACGCACCCCTGGCTGCGGCCGTCGGGCCCCATCATGCGGCCCATGCGCTTGACCCAGCGCAGGGTGACGGCCCGGTTGAGGACGCGCACGTCCGGGACGGTCTCGGCGAGACGGGCTTCGTAGCGAGCGATGCCGTCGGTTCCGTGGGCCCACGCCGCGGCGAGCAGATTGGCCTCGGTGGCCGTGGACGCGGACAGGCGGGTGTCGCGCAGGGCCGCCAGTTCCTCGGCGGCTCCGGCGAGTGCGGCGGGCGGAACACTCATCCACACCGTGAAGCTGGTGTGCCAGCCGGTGT
>NZ_JAPSIW010000429.1 GCF_031178505.1 Streptomyces sp.
GGCGTCGCCGACCAGGAACCGGCCCGGAAGGCCGGCGGCGGCCAGCTTGGCCCGGGCCGCCTCCACCATGCGGGGTGCGAGGTCGACACCGGTCACCCGGTGCCCGGCCCCGGCCAGGAGTGCGGATAGCGAGCCGGTGCCGCAGCCGACGTCCAGTACGTCGGCCGGGGCGGACGGCAGACAACGGGACAGCAGGTCCGCCCAGGCGGCCCGGGTCTCCGGTGCCCGCAGGCCGTGGTCGGGTTCGTCGTCGAAGTCGCGGGCGGCGGCGTCCCAGTAGGCGGTGATGGCGGCGGTGGGGTGCGTCATGCGGTGATCCTCGCAGCCACCACCGACAAGCCGGGGCGACGGAACTTCCACGGCACGGGCCTCGGTGCCCGGAGCCGTACGGGGACCGGGCCGAGGTCCGTAAGGGCCGGGGGCGGACCGGGTACCACGTCGGGCCTGCGGAGTGGATTTCGCGGGGCGCGGGACGCCGGCCGCCCCGCTCTGTGAGGATGAGTGCCATGCCGAAAGCAGTGTGGAAGGACATCGTCATCGCCGAGAGCGAGGACACGGTCGTCGTCGAGGGCAATCACTACTTCCCCCGGGCCTCGTTGCGCGAGGACGTTCTGCGCGACTCCGACACGCACACCACGTGTCCGTGGAAGGGAAGGGCGTCGTACTACGCCCTGGAGCACGCCGGGGAGCGCAGCGAGGACGCCGTCTGGTTCTACCCCGATCCGAAGGACGCCGCCGCCATGGTGCGCGGTCGGGTCGCCTTCTGGAAGGACGTCGAAGTCGTCGACTGAGCCGCGCGGCAGACCCGCCGCCTGAGTCAAACGCCCCGCACCGCTCGGGGCAGGCCGTCCCGGGTCCCCGCGACCGGGCCGCCGGCCACCTCGTCACGAACCCGTCGGGCACCCCGGGGGACGTCTTGTCGATCAGTCCGGCAGGATGGACGACACACCCCCTGGGCTGGGGGACTCCACGAGCGACGGGAAGGAGGCGGCATGGGGCGCGCCACGCGTTTCCTCGGTCGTCTTCTGCCCGGGCTGCTGTGCGCCCTCTGGTCGCTGCTGATGGTGGCCCCCGTCTCCGGGAGCACGGCGGGCGTCCTGCCGGTCCCGCACTCCGCGGTCGCCTCCCTCGCCGTTCTCCCGGCGCCCGGAGGCGACCCGTTCACCGCTCACGCCGGGCCCGGCGCCGCCGACGCGGCGCCCGAGGTCTCCTCGTCCGCCGTCGCCGAACTGCCTCCGGTGGTGGAGCACTCCGTACGCTTCCCTGCGCCGCCGATGGCTCCGCCCGTGGTGCGGCGGGGGCCGGACGTGCCCTCGCGGGGCACGGTCGCGGGTGAGGCGCGCCGGGAGCGGGCGCCGCCCGGGGGTTCGTACGGTTCACGGGTTCCGCGCGGGCCCCCCTCCACCCGGCACAGCTGACGTTTCCGGCGCCGCTGTCGTCCGGGCCCTCGGTGTGTCCGGGCCCGGGATGTCCTGACGGTCGCGCGCTTCCGACCTGTCCGCCGGCACCGGCGCACCGAGCAGACGCCGTGCGCCCCGTGCCGCGCCGCCCGTGGAGTTCCCATGTCTTTTCCCGTCGCGCTCCGGCGCGCGCTGCTCGCGCTCGTCGTCGTCGCGCTCTCCCTCTGGACCGCCCTGACCACGCCGCCCCGTCTCGGGCTCGACCTCCGGGGCGGCACCCGTATCGTTCTCGAAACCCAGCACACCCCCAGGGTCCGCGCCGACGCCGCGGCCACCGAGCGCACGCTGGAGGTGTTGCGCAAGCGGGTCGACGGGCTCGGTGTGGCCGAGCCGTCGCTCGCGCGGTCCGGCGAGCGCCGGATCGTGGTGGAGCTTCCGGGCCTGCGCGACCCCCGGGAGGCCGCCGAGGTGATCGGCCGTACCGCCCAGCTGACCGTGCACGCCGTCACCGCGACCGCTGCCACCCCTGAGGCGCCCGCCGCGAAGAACGGCCGGGTCCTCGCCGATCCGGACGCGCCCGGTGCCTTCCTCGCCCTGTCCGCGCCGGCGCTCACAGGTGAGGGGGTGAAGAGCGCCGAGGCCGTCCTCGACGCGGCCGGCGGCCGCGGCTGGACCGTCGACCTCGCCTTCCGGGACAAGGCGGCGGACGAGTGGGCGCGCCTGACCGGCAAGGCGGCCTGCGCGCCGGCCGGAGATCCCGCGCGGAGGGTCGCGATCGTCCTCGACGACCGGATCGTGTCCGCGCCCGGTGTGGAGGCCGGCGTGCCGTGCGGTTCGGGCATCGTCGGCGGGTCCACGCAGATCACGGGCGGCTTCTCCGCCGACGAGGCCCGGGATCTCGCCGCGCTCGTGGAGGGCGGCGCGCTGCCCGTGCCCGTGACCACGGTCGAGCAGAGCACCGTGGGGCCGACCCTCGGCGCCGAGGCGATCCGGGCCAGTCTGCTCGCCGCGCTCATCGGCCTGGCCTGCACGGGCGTCTTCGTCATCGCCGTCTACCGGCTCCTGGGCCTGCTCGCCACGCTCGCCCTGCTGCTGTACGGACTGATCTCGTACGCCGCCGTGCTCGCCCTCGGCGCCACGCTCACCCTTCCCGGGCTCGCCGGGTTCGTCCTCGCGATCGGCATCGCCGTGGACGCCAATGTGCTCGTCTTCGAGCGGGCGAGGGAGGAGTACGGGGCCCTGGGCCGGACCGCCGCGCGGGACCCCCGGCGGCCGGTGACGGCGGCCTTCGGCAAGGTGTGGAGTGCCGTCGCCGACGCCAACGTCACCACGCTCCTCGCCGCCGGACTCCTCTTCGCCTTCGCGACCGGGCCGGTGAAGGGCTTCGGTGTGACGCTCGCGATCGGTGTCGTGGCGTCGATGCTCACCGCGATGGTGATCACCCGGATCTTCGCCGACCGTGCGCTGGCGCTGCCGGCGGTGCGCCGCCGGCCGTCCCTCACCGGTATGGCCACGCCCGGGCGCCTGCGGACCCGGCTCACCCGGCGGGTTCCCCGCCTGATGGCGCGCCGCCGCCGGTGGTTCGCGGCGAGTGCCGGGCTGTTGCTGCTCGCCATGGCCGGGATCGCGGCCCGGGGCGTGGAGTTCGGTGTGGAGTTCACGGGCGGCCGGGTCGTGCAGTACGCGGCCGTCCACCCCGTCGACGCCGACGAGGCGCGCTCGGCCGTGGCCGCCGCCGGGTTCCCGGACGCCGTCGTCCGGACCACGGGCGACGGGGACCGGGAGGTGTCCGTGCGTGTCCGGCAGACCGGGGACGCCGAACAGGACGAGATCCGGCGGGCCGTCGCGAGCGTGGCCGGGCCGGTCTCGGTCGAGCGGGACGAGCGCGTCGGGCCGAGTCTCGGCGGCGAGCTGCGGACCCAGGCGTTCGTCGCGCTCGGTCTCGGTGTCCTCGCGCAGTTGGTGTATCTGAGCGTACGGTTCCGCTGGACGTACGCGGTGTCGGCCGTGGCGGCGATGGCGCAGGACGTCCTGCTCGTGATCGGTCTGTTCGCCTGGCTCGGCAAGCCCGTGGACAGCGTCTTCCTCGCGGCACTGCTCACCGTGGTCGGCTATTCGGTGAACGACTCCGTGGTGGTCCTGGACCGGCTGCGCGAGCTGCGGCGCAAGGGCGGCCGCGTTCCGCAGGCCGACCTCGCGGACCGGGCGGTCGCCCAGACCCTGCCGCGTACGGTCAACACCGGTATGGGGGCACTGTTCGTGCTGGTGGCGCTCGCCGTCCTCGGTGGGGACTCGTTGACGGACTTCTCCGTCGCGCTTCTCGCGGGCGTGGTCCTGGGCATGGCGTCGACGGTGTTCACGACGCTGCCCCTGGCGGTCTTCCTGGAAGACCGGCACCCGGCGCCGGTGCGGGTCCGGCCGTCCGTACGGGAGCGTGCGGGGTCGGGGGCCGTCGTCTGACGTGACGGGTGGGGGCGGCGTGCGTCCGGGGCGAACGGGCCCGCGACGGGGGCGGTTCCGGCGGCCGGGGTGACGGCGGGGCAGGCGGGACCCGGGCCCCGGGGAGGCCTGATCTCGCGTCAGACCTCCCCGGGGACCTGTACGTTCGTGCCCCCGCTACGCGGTCCGGCGGTCGTCCCCGTCCACCTGCGGCTGCCGCCGGAACCAGGCGCCGACCGCCGCGTAGTCGTCCTCGGTGAGACCGACGCGGGCGTCGACGCGGTGCAGGAGGGCGGGTCCCCGGTGGTGGGCGGCCACCCACGCCCGGTCCGCGTCCCTGATCTCGTCGTCGACCCATACGAACGGCCGCCCCGCCGCGTGTGTGACGAGGGCGCGGGTCTTCCAGTGGAGTCCCGCGCGTTCGTCCTGCTCGTCGAGGGAGGACGGCTCCGGCCAGGTGATCACGGGAAGGGGTGCGAGACCGAGCAGGGGGGCAAGGCACTCGTTCGCGTCCTGCATCCAGGTCGTGGCCCAGACGATCGCACACGGAAGCGCCGCCAGTTTCTCTCCGTGCGCGGGGTCCAGGCGGGTCAGCAGCGGGTTCGCGGCGGCTGCCGGCACATGGCCGGTGCGGAAGGACGGATACCGTCCGCTTTCCGCCCCGAACGGGATGAGCGGACCGTCGACGTCGAGGAACAGCAGGGGAAGCCACCGGGGATCAGTCATGTCGGTCCAGGGTAACGAACGCGCGGGTCAGGTCGTCGTGGAGGTGATCCGCCAGGCGATCATGCCGGTGGATCCCGGTGTTCCCGTCACGGAGAGCGGCAGTTGCGCGGGGGCGTGGTCGACGCGGTGGCGCACGGGCACGGTGTCGCACGGCGCGGGCGGGAAGGCGGTGCGGTCGATGACGACGGTGACGGTTCCGGTTCCGGCGCAGGCGACGGAGACCGTGTAGGACGTACCCCGGGTGAGCGGGGAGCGGTGGTGCACGCCGTCACGGACGCGTTCGAGTCCGGATTCCACGAAGGCCGGGTCCTCCTCGGGGGCCGCCGTCTCCAGGGCGGCTCCGGCGCGGGCGCCCTGGGTGAGTTCGGTGGCCGCCGTCGTCGGCTGCTGCCCGTCCCGCCGTTGCGCCGAGGCAGCCGGGGAACTGGGCCGCCCCGGGTCCGGGGAGGTCTCGGTGGTGCAGGCGGTGGCCAGGGCGGTGAGGAGGACAAGGGCCGAGGCGGTGGTCGCGCGTGTTCCGGAGCGCATGGTTTCCCCCGTGGTGACGTCCGTGCGAGGCCACCCGCCAGGTCGGTGAGGTGGTCGTAGGGGGAACGTATCCGGGGGCGTGGGGGCGGCAGGCGCAGAGCGCGATCTTCTGAGGGAGATCTGAGGTCCGGTCCGCCGGAGCGCACCCGGCCCGGCGGGGAAGGCCGGGCCGGGTGCGGAGCCCGTCGGTGAAGGCGCGGTCAGGCTTCGGTGCGCTGTTCGAGGCGGCTGCCGTGGGGCAGGGTCAGGGACATGATGTCGCTGGGGGCGTCCAGGGCGATGCGGTGCCAGCGGCCCCGGGGCACGATCACCGCCGTCCCCGGGGTGAGTTCGACGCCCTCCTCCCGGTCGCCCGGGTGCTCCGGGCGGAGGAGGAGGCGGATGCCTCCGGTGAGGCAGGAGACGACTTCGTCCGCCTCGGTGTGGATCTCCCAGTGGTCGCCGTGGACGTCGGCGTCGTTCTCGACGTGGAAGGTCATCAGCTGCCAGCCGTCCCGCTCCGGGTCGAACACCGGCTGTTCGGCGCGCACCCGGCCGTCGGGGCGGATGTGGAGGAAGGAGGAGTAGAGGTCGATCGGGGTCACGGTCATGGTGGTGGCTTTCCTCGTCGGATCGGCGTGGGGGCGGCGCCCGGTCGTCAGTGTGGCGGCGGATGCCCGGCCCGGGCTTGGACAAATGTCGTCCCCGGCAGGGCACTTGGTGTCCGCGGCGGCTCGTAACCTGGGCGCATGGGATCTGCCGATTCGGTTCAGGGCGCCGCGGCGCGGTGGGACATCTCCACCCCGGCCGGGCCGGTGCGGCTGCCGGGGGTCGCCATGGCCGGTTTCCGCGACCGGAGCGGGGAGGAGCTCGACCTGCGGGTGGTGCCGTTTCCGGCGGTCACGGTGGTCGTGGACTTCGGTGAGGGGCTGCTCGTCGACGACGACGG
>NZ_JAPSIW010000430.1 GCF_031178505.1 Streptomyces sp.
GATGAGGGTCTCCACGATCTTCGACTCGGGGACGGTCTTGATGACCTCGCCCTTCACGAAGATCTGGCCCTTGCCGTTGCCGGAGGCGACGCCGAGGTCGGCCTCGCGGGCCTCGCCCGGGCCGTTCACGACGCAGCCCATGACGGCGACGCGCAGCGGGACGGTCATGCCGTCGAGGCCGGCGGTGACCTCCTCGGCCAGCTTGTAGACGTCGACCTGGGCCCGGCCGCAGGACGGGCAGGAGACGATCTCCAGGCGGCGCTGGCGCAGGTTGAGCGACTCCAGGATCTGGATGCCGACCTTGATCTCCTCGGCCGGCGGCGCGGAGAGGGAGACCCGGATGGTGTCGCCGATGCCCTCCGCGAGCAGCGCGCCGAAGGCCACGGCCGACTTGATGGTGCCCTGGAACGCGGGGCCCGCCTCGGTGACGCCGAGGTGCAGCGGGTAGTCGCACTGGGCGGCGAGCTGGCGGTAGGCGTTGACCATCACGACCGGGTCGTTGTGCTTGACCGAGATCTTGATGTCGCGGAAGCCGTGCTCCTCGAAGAGGGACGCCTCCCAGAGGGCGGACTCGACGAGCGCCTCGGGGGTGGCCTTGCCGTACTTCTGGAGCAGTCGGCGGTCGAGGGAGCCCGCGTTGACGCCGATGCGGATGGGAACGCCCGCGTCCCCGGCCGCCTTGGCGATCTCCTTGACCTTGTCGTCGAACTGCTTGATGTTGCCCGGGTTGACCCGGACGGCCGCGCAGCCGGCGTCGATGGCCGCGAAGACGTACTTCGGCTGGAAGTGGATGTCCGCGATGACCGGGATCTGCGACTTCTTCGCGATCGTCGCGAGGGCGTCGGCGTCGTCCTGCGTCGGACAGGCCACCCGGACGATCTGGCAGCCGGAGGCGGTCAGCTCGGCGATCTGCTGGAGCGTCGCGCCGATGTCGGAGGTGCGGGTCGTGGTCATCGACTGCACCGAGACGGGTGCGTCGCCGCCGACGGCCACGCTGCCGACCTGGATCTGACGGCTCTTGCGCCGCTCGGCGAGCCGGGTCGGGACGGTAGGGATACCGAGAGAAATCGCGGTCATCTGTAGTGCAACCTCAAGGTTGTGCGTCGGCGGGCTCAGGTCTCCGAGGTTACCGCCCCGGGCGCGGGGGGCCTGACAGCGCCGGGCGCGGCCGGCCCCCCGGGAGTGCTACGTGATCTTCACCGGGTTGACGATGTCGGCGGCGAGGACGAGCAGGGTGAAGCAGACGAAGACGCCGGCCACCACGTAGGCGGCGGGCATCAGCTTGGCCACGTCGAACGGGCCGGGGTCGGGCCGCCGGAAGATCCGGGCCGTGTGGCGGCGTACGGACTCCCAGAGGGCGCCCGCGATGTGACCGCCGTCGAGCGGCAGCAGCGGGAGCATGTTGAACAGGAACAACGACACGTTGAACATGACCAGCAGGTTCATGAACATCACGAGGATCGTCGTGGGCGGTGCCTCGACGGTCATGAGCTCGCCGGTGATGCGGGCGGCGCCGACGACGCCGACGGGCGAGTCCTCGGCGCGTTCGCCGTCGCCGAAGGTGGCGTCCCACAGGCCAGGGATCTTGCCGGGCAGGGCGATGACGGAGTGGACGCCGTTCTCCAGGAGGCCGGTCATGCGCTCGGTGGTCTCGCCGAAGGTGAGGGGGGCGACCTCGGACTTCGGCTGGAAGCCGAGGTAGCCGGCGTCGACGTACTCGACCGGCCGGACGACGTTGCCGTCCTCGTCCTTCTTCTCGACCTTGTTGGTGACGAGGCTCGGGTGGAGGTCCATCCGCTGCCCGTCCCGCTCGATGGTGAGGGTGGCGGGGCCGAAGGTGCCGCGGATGCGCTCGGAGAGGGTGTCCCAGTCGGGGACGGCGTGCCCGTTGAGGGCGAGGATCCGGTCGCCCTCCTTCAGGCCGGCCGCGTGGGCCGGGGAGACGGGGTCGTCGCTCCGGCAGGCCTCCCGGTTCTCGTTCTGCTTCAGGACGCACTTCTGGACGCCGGCGACGGTGGTCGTCGGTCCTTCGATGCCCAGGGTCATCATCGAGCCGAAGAACAGCGCGACCGCGAGGACCAGGTTCATGAACGGTCCGGCGAACATGACGATGACGCGCTTCCACGGCTTGCGCGTGTAGAACAGCCGCTTCTCGTCACCGGGCTGGAGCTCCTCGAAGGAGGCCTCGCGGGCGTCCTCGATCATGGAGCGCCAGGGCGAGGTGGAACGCGCCTCGATCTTGCCGTCGTCGCCGGGCGGGAACATGCCGATCATGCGGATGTACCCGCCGGCGGGGATGGCCTTGATGCCGTACTCGGTCTCGCCGCGCTTCCTCGACCAGATCGTGGGGCCGAAGCCGACCATGTACTGCGGCACGCGGATGCCGAACAGCTTGGCCGTGGAGAGGTGGCCGAGCTCGTGCCAGGCGATCGAGACGAGCAGGCCGAGCGCGAACAGCACGAGGCCGAGAACGTACAGGAGCACTTCGGTCATGCGCGCGCCTCCGCGGTTGCCTTCGCTGCGAGTTCACGGGCCCGGGCCCGGGCCCAGGTCTCCGCTTCCAGGACGTCCGACACCGTGAGCGAGGTTCCCCGCGCGGGGGCGCCGTGCTCGGTGACGACAGCGGTGACCGTATCCATGATTCCGTTGAACGGCAGCCGGCCGCCGAGAAACGCCTCCACGCACTCCTCGTTGGCCGCGTTGAAGACGGCGGGGGCGGTGCCGCCCAGCTCGCCCACGTGGCGGGCGAGGCCGACGGACGGGAAGGCCTCGGTGTCGAGCGGGAAGAACTCCCAGGTGGAGGCCTTGCTCCAGTCGAAGGCGGGGGCCGCGTCGGGGACCCGCTCGGGCCAGCCGATGCCGATGGCGATCGGGCCGCGCATGTCGGGCGGGGTGGCCTGGGCGAGCGTGGAGCCGTCCGTGAACTCGACCATCGAGTGGACGTACGACTGGGGGTGGACGACGACCTCGATGCGGTCGAAGGGGATGTCGTAGAGCAGGTGGGCCTCGATGACCTCCAGGCCCTTGTTCACCAGGGTGGCGCTGTTGACGGTGATGACCGGTCCCATGGCCCAGGTGGGGTGGGCCAGCGCGTCCTCGCGGGTGACGTGGGCCAGTTCCGCGCGGGTACGGCCGCGGAAGGGGCCGCCGGAGGCGGTGACGACCAGCTTGCGGACGTCCGCGCGGGTGCCGGCGGCGAGGGCCTGGAAGAGGGCCGCGTGCTCGGAGTCGACCGGGATGATCTGGCCCGGCTTGGCGAGCGCCTTCACCAGCGGGCCGCCGACGATCAGCGACTCCTTGTTGGCGAGGGCGAGGGTGCGGCCGGCCTCCAGGGCGGCGAGGGTCGGCGCGAGGCCGATGGAACCGGTGATGCCGTTGAGGACCGTGTGGCACGGGGAGGCGGCCACCTGGGTGGCGGCGTCCGGCCCGGCGAGGAGCTCGGGCAGCGGCTCGGAGCCGTACAGCGCCGTGAGGGCCTCGCGCAGGACGGGCAGCGCCTCCTCGCGGGCCACGGCGACCGTCCCGACCCTCAGCCGGTGCGCCTGCTCGGCCAGCAGGCCGATCCGGCCGCCGGAGGCGGCCAGGGCGGTGACCCGGAAGCGGTCGGGGTGACGCAGCACCAGGTCGATGGCCTGCGTGCCGATGGACCCGGTCGAGCCGAGGACGACGATGTCCCGGCGTCCTTCGGACAGGTCGAAGGCCGTGTGCGGGTCGGCGAGAGGAGAGGGGCGGTCGCTCATGCACCCCATTCTCACCGCAAAGGGCGCGGGGACTTCACGCCAGGTCCGGCGCGGCCCCGCGGAACGCGGCGAAGACCTGGTGGAAGCGGGGGAACGTCTTCTTGACGCAGCCGGGGTCGTCGAAGGTGATCCCGGGCGTGCGCAGGCCGGTGACGGCGAAGGACATGGCGATGCGGTGGTCGCCGTGGGTGGCGATCGTGGCCGGTCCGGTGGGGGTGCCGGGGTGGATCTCGATCCAGTCGGGGCCGGTGCGGACGGTGATGCCGAGGCGGCGCAGGTTCCCGGCGCAGGCGTCCAGCCGGTCGCACTCCTTGACCCGGGTGTTGGCGACGTCCTCGATGCGGACCGGGCCGTCGGCGAAGGGGGCGATCGCGGCGAGGGTCGGCATGGTGTCGGAGATGTCGCGCATGTTCACGGTGAGGCCGCGCAGGGTGCCGGTGGAGCGGACGGTGGTCCCCGCGGCCCCGACCGTCACGTCGGCGCCCATGCGGCGCAGGACGCCGGTGAAGGCGAGGTCGCCCTGGAGGGCGCCGGTGCCGAGGCCGGGGACGGTGACGGAGCGGCCCGGTTCGAGGGCGGCGGCGGCGAAGAAGTAGCTCGCGGTGGAGGCGTCGGGCTCGACGGCGTAGGTCCTGGCCCGGTAGCCGGTGGGGGCGACGGAGTACGTACGGCCCTGGCGGCGGACCTCGGCGCCGAAGTCCCGCATCATCGCGAGGGTGATCTCGACGTACGGCTCCGAGACGAGGTCGGTGACGGTGATGTCGAGGCCCTCGGCGGTCAGCGGGCCGAGCAGGAGCAGGGCCGTCAGGTACTGGGAGGACTGCCCCGCGTCGAGGGTGAGCGCGCCGCCCCTGACGCCGCCGGCGTGCACGGTGAGCGGGTGGTGGCCCTCGCGGGCGCCGTGCCGGAGGTCGACGCCGAGGCCGCGCAGCGCGGTGGTGAGGGGGCCGAGGGGGCGGCGGCGCATCTGGGCGGAGGCGTCGAAGCGGTAGGTGCCCCGGCCGGTGGCGGCGAGGGCGGGCAGGAAGCGGGCCGTGGTGGCGCCGTCGCGGCAGTGGACCTCGGCGGTGTCCGTGCCGGGGCCGCCGGGGCGGCCCTCGACGTACCAGGCGTCCGGCTCGCGGCGGACGGCGTACCCGAGGGCGGTGAGGCCCTCGGCGAAGCCCTCGGTGTCGTCGGAGACGAGCGGCCGCAGGAGGGTGGTGGTGCCCTCCGCGGCGGCGGCGAGGAACAGCGCGCGGGCGGTGACGGACTTGGAGCCGGGGATGTCGATGACGGTCACGGCGTCATCCTGCTGGGCGGGGCGGCCGTGGTGGGCGGGCGTTCCGGATGGCGGACCGCCCGCCCGTGCGGGGGGCTCAGGGGAGCGTGCGCCGGACGTTCTCCACCCGCGACGGCCCGGGGGCGGCGTCGGCGATCCAGGGCCCGTCGCCGCTGGGGTCGACGACGCCCGCCTCCAGCCAGGTGTAGCGGCCGGCGAGGACGCCGTCGACGATCCGCCGGTCGACCTCGTCGGTGTTGGACCAGAGGCGGCCGAAGAGTTCCTCGACGCGCAGCCGGGCCTGGCGGCAGAAGGCGTCCGCGAGGCGGTACGCCTCGGGACCGTGGTCGCCGGTGGTGCGCAGCAGTTCGGCGCGGACGCAGGCGGCGCTCATCGCGAAGAGTTCCGCGCCGATGTCCACGATCCGGCCGAGGAAGGCCTGCTTGAGCTCCATGCGGCCCTGCCAGCGGGACATGGCGTAGAAGGTGGAGCGGGCCAGCTTGCGGGAGGTCCGCTCGACGTACCGCAGGTGGCCGGCGAGGGGGCCGAACTCCCCGTACGCGCCGGGCCGCTGTCCGGGCCCGGTGACCAGGCCGGGGAACCAGCGGGCGTAGAAGCCGCCGGCCCGCGCGCCGGCCCGCGCCTTCTCGGCGAGGGTCCGGTCGGGGTCGATGAGGTCGCCGGCGACGGAGAGGTGGGCGTCGACGGCCTCCCGGGCGATCAGCAGGTGCATGATCTCGGTGGAGCCCTCGAAGATCCGGTTGATCCTGAGGTCGCGCAGCAGCTGCTCGGCGGGGACGGCCCGTTCGCCGCGGGCGGCGAGGGAGTCGGCGGTCTCGTAGCCGCGGCCGCCGCGGATCTGGACGAGTTCGTCGGCGATGCGCCAGGCCGTCTCGGAGCCGTACAGCTTGGCGAGGGCGGCCTCGATGCGGATGTCGTTGCGGTTGTCGTCGGCCATCTGGGAGGCGAGGTCGACGACGGCCTCCAGGGCGAAGGCGGTGGCCGCCATGAAGGAGAT
>NZ_JAPSIW010000431.1 GCF_031178505.1 Streptomyces sp.
CGGTGTCGCGGCTGAAGCGGCGCGGGCTGCTGCTGGCGCGCCGGACGGCGGACGGGGCCGCCGGATACGCCCTGTCGGAGGAGGCGCGCCGGCTGCTCGACGACGGCGACCGCCGCATCTACGCCCGTACGGAGCCGAAGCTGTCGGACGGCTGGGTCCTCGCCGTCTTCTCCGTGCCGGAGGCGGAGCGGCACAAGCGGCACCTGCTGCGCTCCCGGCTGGGGAGACTGGGCTTCGGCACGGCGGCGCCGGGGGTGTGGATCGCGCCGGCGCGGCTGTACGAGGAGACCCGGAACACCCTGGAGCGGCTCGGGCTCTCGGCGTACGTCGACCTGTTCCGGGGCGACCACCTCGGGTACACGGCGACGGCCGGGGCGGTGGCCCGCTGGTGGGACCTGCCGGCGATCGCCGCGCTGCACGAGGAGTTCCTGGCCGCCCACGAGCCGGTGCTGCGGGCCTGGCGGACCGGGGGCGGCGGCGCCGAGGACGCCTACCGGGACTACCTGTTCGCCCTGGACTCCTGGCGCCGGCTGCCCTACGCGGACCCGGTGCTCCCCTCCGAGCTGCTGCCGGCCGACTGGCCGGGACGCCGCTCGGCGGAGGTGTTCACGGCCCTGCACGAGCTGCTGCGGGACCGGGGTGCCACGTTCGTGCGGGGGGCCGCCGGCCGGGGGGTCAGGTGACCGTTTCCCGGCGTCCGGTCGGGGGCCGGCGGCTGCCCGCGCGGTACGGGGCGGGCCAGGGGGCGGCCGGACCCCGGTAGTCCTGCTCGGCGGCGGCGTGCAGGGTCCAGTGCGGATCGTAGAGGTGGGGGCGGGCCAGGGCGCAGAGGTCGGCCCGGCCCGCCAGGAGCAGCGAGTTGACGTCGTCCCAGGAGGAGATGGCGCCGACGGCGATCACGGGGACGCCGGTCTCGTTGCGGATGCGGTCGGCGTACGGGGTCTGGTACGAGCGCCCGTACTCGGGTTGCTCGTCGGGGACGACCTGGCCGGTGGAGACGTCGAGGGCGTCGGCGCCGTGGTCGGCGAAGGCACGGGCGAAGGCGACGGCGTCCTCGGCGGTGGTACCGCCCTCGGCCCAGTCGGTGGCCGAGATCCGGACGGTCATGGGCCGGTCGCGGGGCCACACCTCCCGTACCGCGTCGAAGACTTCGAGGGGGAAGCGCAGCCGGTTCTCCAGGCTGCCGCCGTAGGCGTCGGTGCGGTGGTTGGTGAGCGGGGAGAGGAAGCCGGAGAGCAGGTAGCCGTGGGCGCAGTGGAGTTCGAGGAGGTCGAAGCCGCTGCGGGCGGCGCGGCGGGCGGCGGCGGTGAACTCCTCGCGGATCGCGGTCATCCCGGCGCGGTCGAGGGCGTGCGGGGTCTGGTTGACGCCGGGCCGGTACGGGAGCGGTGAGGCGGCGACGAGCGGCCAGTTGCCCTCGGGCAGGGGCTGGTCGATGCCTTCCCACATACGCCGGGTGGAGCCCTTGCGGCCGGAGTGGCCGAGCTGGACGCCGATCGCCGTGCCGGGCGCGGAGGCGTGCACGAAGTCGGTGACGCGGCTCCAGGCGGCGGCCTGTTCGTCGGTCCACAGGCCTGCGCAGCCGGGGGTGATCCGCCCGTGGGCGCTGACGCAGACCATCTCGGTCATGACGAGTCCGGCGCCGCCGAGGGCCCGGGCGCCGAGGTGGACCAGGTGGAAGTCGCCGGGGACGCCGTCCTCGGCGACGTACAGGTCCATGGGGGAGACGACGATCCGGTTGCGCAGGGTGAGGCCGCGCAGCGGGAAGGGGGTGAACATGGGCGGGGTGCCGGGCGGGCAGCCGAAGTCGCGTTCGACGGCGGCGGTGAGGGCGGGGTCGCGCAGCCGCAGGTTGGCGTGGGTGACGCGGCGGCTGCGGGTGAGGAGGTCGAAGGCGAAGCGGCGGGGCGGGCGGTCGACGTGCCCGGCCAGCTCCTCGAACCAGCGCAGGCTCGCGGCGGCGGCCCGCTGGGTGGAGGCGACGACGGGGCGCCGCTCGGCCTCGTAGGCGGCGAGCGCCTCGGGGAGGGTGGGGTGGGCGCCGAGGGCGGAGGTCAGGGCGAGGGCGTCCTCGACGGCCAGTTTGGTGCCCGAGCCGATGGAGAAGTGGGCGGTGTGGGCGGCGTCGCCGAGGAGGACGGTGGTGCCGTGGGACCAGCGGTCGCTGACGACGGTACGGAAGGCGGTCCAGGCCGAGTTGTTGGAGCGCAGCGCCCGGCCGGCGAGGGCGTCGGCGAAGATCTTGGCGCAGCGGGAGGTGGACTCGGCCTCGTCCAGCGCGTCGAAGCCGGCCGCGCGCCAGACCTCCTCCCGCATCTCCACGATGACGGTGGAGGAGTCGGCGGAGAAGGGATAGGCGTGCAGCTGCATGACGCCGTACTCGGTCTCCGCGATCTCGAAGCGGAAGGCCTCGAAGGGAAAGTCGGCGGCGAGCCAGATGTAGCGGCAGCGGTGGGTGGTGATCCGGGGGCGGAAGCGGTCGGCGTGGGCCTCGCGGGTGCGGCTGTGCACGCCGTCGGCCGCGACGACGAGGTCGTGGCCGGCGGCGAGCCGCGCGGCGGGCGGGGCCTCGGCGCGGAAGCGGAGCCGTACGCCCAGCTCGGCGCAGCGGGCGTGCAGGATCTCCAGGAGACGGCGGCGGCCGAGGGCGGAGAAGCCGTGGCCGGTGGAGGTGGTGAGGTGGCCGCGGTGGACGATGTCGATGGCGTCCCAGTGGACGAGTTCGCGGGCGAGGGCGGCGTACACGACGGGGTCCGCGTCCCGGATGCCGCCGAGGGTCTCGTCGGAGAGGACGACGCCGAAGCCGAAGGTGTCGGAGGGCGCGTTGCGCTCCCAGACGGTGATCTCGCGGGCCGGGTCCTGCCGCTTGAGCAGGGTGGCGGCGTAGAGGCCGCCGGGGCCGCCGCCGATGACGGCGACGCGGGAGAGGGGGACGCCGCCGGGCCCCGGCAGGTCTTCCGGGACGAGGCCGGCCATCGGTACGGGGCCGGTGGGGGGCGGCATGGTCAGCGCCCCCGCCACTTCGGAGGGCGTTTCCCGGTGAAGGCGGCGTGGAACTCCGCGTAGTCCTCGCCGTTCATGAGGAGGGCCTGCGTGGCGGCGTCCAGTTCGACGGAGGCCGCGAGCGGCATGTCGAGTTCCGCGGTGAGCAGGGCCTTGGTCTGGGCGTGCGCCAGCGCGGGCCCGTCCGCGAGACGGCGGGCGAGGGCGGCGGCGCGCTCCCCCGCGCGCCCCTCCTCGGTGAGCTCGCTGAGGAGGCCGATCCGCTCGGCCTCGGCCGCGTGGACGGCCTCGCCGAGCATGAGGAGGCGGGTGGCGTGCCCGAGGCCGACGACCCGGGGCAGCAGATAGGCGGCGCCCATGTCGCCGCCGGAGAGGCCGACGCGGGTGAAGAGGAAGGCGAAGCGGGTGGTGGGGTCGGCGATCCGGAAGTCGGCGGCCAGTGCGAGGACGGCCCCCGCGCCTGCGGCGACCCCGTGCAGGGCGGCGACGACCGGGAAGGGGCATTCGCGCAGCGCCCGGACGACCTGGCCGGTCATCCGGTTGAAGTCGAGGAGCTCGGCGGTGTCGAGGGAGAGCGTGGCGCCGATGATCTCGTCCACGTCGCCGCCGGAGCAGAAGCCGCGACCCTCGCCGCCGAGGACGAGGGCGCGGACGGCGCGCTCGCGGGAGAGTTCGGCGAGCAGGTCGCGCAGGTCGGCGTAGGCACCGAAGGTGAGCGCGTTGAGTTTGGCGGGGCGGGCGAGGGTGACGGTGGCGACACCCTCGTCGAGGTCCAGGCGGAGATGCCGCCAGCGTTCGGTACGGGTCGCGGAGCCGGTAAAGGGGCTCATTCGGCGGCCTCCTTCCTCCACCGGGAGGGTATCACTCTGTTGTGACCACCGTCACGAGTACGCGATACCCGGATCGGAGGGAGGGGCCGCTGGGAAACGGATGTTGCGCCTCGTATGGTTGAAACCAGGACGTCTCGGGTTCGCCCCCCGCTCGCCCGCCCGCCCCTCCTCGGTGAAGGGACCCTCCCCCCATGCCCGAAGCCCCGGCCCCCGCGCCCGGCACCGCCCCCGCTCCCCCACCGGCCGGCACTCCCGGCTCCTGGTGCGCGCGGCTGCCGCACACCACGGCCGCGGTCCCACTGGCCCGCGCCCTGGTCCGTACCGCCTTCGACGACGCCGGGCCCGACGTGGACACCGCCGAGCTGCTCACCGCCGAGCTGGTGGCCAACGCCGTCGAGCACACCGGGGGCCGCGGCCCGATCGACCTCGTCGTGGAGGTGTGCGCCACCTCCGGCGGCTGTCAGATCGAGGTCCACGACCCCGAACCGCCGGAGCCGGACCGGCTGGTCCACCCCGAGCCGGGCGAGGTGGACCCCTGGCAGGAGCACGGGCGCGGACTCCTGCTGATCAGGGCGCTGAGCAGCGACTGCGGCCACCGCCCGACCCCGCGCGGCAAGGCGGTCTGGTTCACGCTCCCCGGGGTGCCCGCGCAGCGCCGTCACCGGGAGCCGTGACCGCGAGGCGCGAGTGGCGGCGCCCGTACACCGCGTACAGGAGCGCGCCCGCGGCGAGGAAGACGGCGAACTGGACCCAGGTCGTCCAGCCGGTTCCGACCATGAGGTAGAGGCAGAAGCCGATGCCCAGGAGGGGGCTGAGCGGGAAGAGGGGCACCCGGAAGGAGCGCTTCAGGCCGGGGTGGCGGCGGCGGAGCACGATCACCGCCAGGTTCACGACGGCCATGACGGCGAGCGTGCCGATGGTGGTGAGGTCCACGACCACGTCGAGCGGGGCGAAGGCGGCCGGGACGGCGAAGACGGCGGCGACGATCCAGGTGTTGGCCACCGGGGTCGCGGAGCGGGGCGAGACGCGTTCGAAGACGCGCGGGACGAGCCCGTCGCGGGACATCGAGAGCAGGATGCGCGTCTGCCCGTACATCACGGCGAGGACGACGGACGCGATGGCGACGACCGCACCGAAGGCGATGATCCCGCCGCCGGTGGAGGAGCCGGTGACGCGGTCCACGACGAGGGAGAGCGCGGCGGGCTGCCCGGCGACGGCGTCGGCGCCGAGCGCCCCGATGGCCGAGAGCGCCACCGCGCCGTAGAGCAGGGTGACGATCCCGATGCAGATGAGGATGGCGAGCGGGACGTTCCGGCGCGGGTCCCGCACCTCCTCGCCCGCGGTGGTGATCGCGTCGAAGCCGATGTACGAGAAGAAGGCCACCGAGGCGCCGGCGGTGATCCCGGCGACGCCGTGCCCGGCGAACGGCGAGAGGTGCCCGGCGCGGAAGGCGGAGAAGCCGACGGCGCAGAAGACGAGCAGGATCCCGATCTTCAGCACGGCCATGGCGGCGGTGGCGCGGGCGCTCTCGCGCACGCCGCGCACGAGGAGGCCGGCGGCGAGGGCGATGACGACCACGGCGGGGAGGTTGACCACCCCGCCCTCGGCGGGTCCCGCGGTGAGGGCGGCGGGCAGCCGCAGCCCGGTCAGGCTCTCCAGGAGTTCGTCCACGTACTGGCTCCAGCCGACGGCGACGGCCGAGACGGAGACGCCGTACTCCAGGAGCAGGCACCAGCCGACGAGGAAGGCCGCCTGCTCGCCGAGGCTCGCGTAGGCGAAGGAGTAGGAGGAGCCGGAGACCGGGATGGCGCCGCCCAGCTCCGCGAAGGAGAAGGCGGTGAAGACGCAGGTGATCGCGGCGAGGACGAAGGAGAGGACGACCGCGGGGCCGGCCTCGGCGACGCTGCCGGAGAGTCCGACGAAGATGCCGGTGCCGACGATCGCGCCGACGCCGAAGCAGACGAGCTGGAAGAGGCCCATGGTGCGCCGGAGGCCGTGGCCTTCGAGGTCGGCGCCGGACTCGGCGAGGAGTTGCTGCGGCGACTTGATCCGCGAGGACATGCGGGGGTGCTCATCTCTGGTCGTGCGTGCGCGGGCCCCGGGGTGCGGGGCCGCGCAGGAGGTGGGAGGACACACGGAGGGGGGGGGGGGCGGGGGGGGCGCGGGCG
>NZ_JAPSIW010000432.1 GCF_031178505.1 Streptomyces sp.
GGACAGTGACCCGTTGGTCCGGTAGTCGGCGCTGGTCTTGAAGGAGTTGAGCAGGATGATCGCGAACGGGGCGAGGAAGGCCAGGACGAAGACGGTGACCGCGGCAAGGACTGCGTAGGAGCCCGCACTGCGCTTGCGGGGTGCGTTGTTCCTGCGCCAACCCGTGGGGGCGGCAGGGCCGGGGATGTCTGTCTTCTTGACCCGGGACGTGACGGGGGCTGTGGTGTCGGTGGTCATGGTCATCCGTCCTCGCGAGCCTGGCGGGTGAGCATCGTTCCGGCGATGATCAGCACGAGCAGGGTGATGGTGCTGGAGATCGCGGAGCCGTAGCCGACGTCGGCGCGTTCGAAGAAGTTCTGGTAGGCGAAGTAGGCGGGGACGAGGGTGGAGTTTCCGGGGCCGCCGCCGGTGAGGACGAAGATCTGGGCGAAGACCTTCAGGCCGGCGATGGTCGTGGTGACCAGGACGACGTAGACCTCGGGCCTCAGGATGGGCACGGTGATGCGGGTGAAGCGCTGCCACCAGGAGGCGCCGTCGAGCGAGGCGGCCTCGTAGAGTTCAGGGTCGATGCGCTGCAGGCCGGACATGAACAGGACGAGCGGGTAGCCGAGCTGCATCCACACGAGGACGCCGAGAACGACCCAGAGGGCGAGGTCGGGGTCTCCTAGCCAGTTCTCGGCGAGGGAGCCGAGGCCGACGGTGTCCAGGACGCTGTTGACGGCGCCTTCGGGGGCGAGGATCCATCCCCACATCAGGCCGGTGACGGCGACGGGGATGACCTGGGGCAGGTAGAGGCCGGAACGGAAGATGCCCACGATGCCGTCGCCGTGCTTCTTGCCGATGTAGTCGAACAGCAGCGCGGCCAGGAACAGGCCGAGCAGGGTGGGGACGACGGCGATGCCGATGATGACGAAGGCGATGTTGCGGAAGGAGGCCCAGAAGTCGGCGTCCTGGAAGAGGCGTGTGTAGTTGTCCAGGCCGGTGAAGGTGGGGTCGCCGATGCCCTGCCACGCCGTCAGGCTGTAGTAGAAGGTCATCACCAGCGGGACGACGAGGAAGAGCAGACTCAGCAGCAGGCCCGGCGCGAGGAAGACGGCATAGCCCGTGGACCGCGGGTGACGTTTGGTTTTCACTGTTGCTCCTGGTTGGGCGGGACGGCTGCGGCGGCGGGCCCGGCAGCCGTCCCCGGAACGCGTGGTTACCGGCCGGCGGCGCGACGAGGTGCCGGCCGGGGCGGGAACGTCAGGGCCTGGTCGCGACGTACTTCTCGTAGGGGGCCGCGAGCTCGTCGAGGACGGAGTCGGCCTTGCCGCCGTTGATGAGGTTCTGCGTGGCGGCGACCCAGGTGTCGTAGTAGCCGGCGACGGGCCAGTCGGGGTAGAAGGCCAGGCCGTCGTTCTCCTGGGTCTGCGCGAAGGCTTCGGTCAGCTGGCGGGACTTGGGGTTGGTGATGTCGGCCGGCTTGGCGGCGAGCGGGACGTTGCCTTCCTCACCGATCAGCTTCTGGATCTTGTCGGACATCGTGATGGCGATGAAGTCCTCGGCGAGCTTCTTGTTCTTGGCCTTGGTGGGGATGACCCAGTTGTTGCCGCCGGACCCGAGGGTCCTCTCGCTGCCCGGGTAGGCGGCGGTGGACCACTGGAAGTTCTTGATGTCGGTGGTCAGGCTGCCGAACCACCAGTTGCCGCCGACCATGATGGGCCGCTTCTGCGAGACGAACTGCTCCACCATGTCGCTGCCCTTGAGACCGACGTCCTTCTTGTCGAAGTAGCCCTTGTCGAGCCACTCCTGGTACTTGTCCACGGCGTAGGCCATCTCAGGGCCGTGGAAGTCGACCTTGCCCAGGTAGCGCTGGTAGTTGTCGACCCAGGTGTTGTTCGCCTTGGACAGGGCGAGCAGGTAGAGCCAGTGGCTGGCGGGGTGGTCGTTGCCGGCGTTGGCGAGCGGGGTGACGCCCGCGGCCTTGAACTTCGCCAGCGCGGCCTCGAAGCTCGCGAAGTCGGTGGGCTTGTCGACACCGTGCTTCTTGAACAGGTCGTCGTTGTAATAAGTGAGGACGAACTCACCGTAGTTGGGTATGCCGTACCACTTCTCGCCACCCATCTCGCCCTTGTCGTTGTAGCGGGCGGTGACGGAGGCGCTTTCGCTGATCTTCCTGTCCCAGCCGTGTTCCTTCACGAGAGGGGTGAGGTCGGTGAGCAGGCCCTGCTTGGCGAGCTGTCCGGTGGTGGCGTTGCCCTTGTTGTACTCCATGACGTCGGGCGCCTTGTCGGAGTTGAGGATCATGCCGGCGTTCTGCTGGATCTGCTCGAACGTCTTGCGCTCGAAGACGACCTTGACGTCAGGGTGGGTCTTCTTGAATTCGGCGATGGCCGCGTCCCATGCCTTGCTCAGGGCTCCGTCCTCCTGCTCGTAGTGCCACAGGCGAAGGGTCTTGCCGTCGCCCTCGGCGGCGTCGGAGCCGCCGCAGGCGGTCAGCGGGGCCAGCAGGGCCAGGGCGGTGACCGCGAGGAGGAGCGGCTTTCTGCGAAGGGTGGAGCGGGTGCGTGGGATGTTCATGGCTGTTCCTTGGTGTGCGTCGTTGCGGCAAGGGCGGGCGGTGTCAGCTGGTGGTGCGGCGGCGGTGGACGCGTGCTTCCCACGGCTGCAGGGTGTGCGGCTGCGTGAGCGGGTTGGTGGCGGGAACGTTGGCGATCAGGGTTTCGCTGTGCTCCCAGCCGTCGGGCAGGTCGACGGTGAGGTCGGTGCCGCTGAAGTTGGCCAGGACGAGCAGTTCGGTGCCCCGGTCCGCGTCGTGGCGGGTGAAGGCGTAGAGCTGTTCGTGGTCGGGGTGGAGCATGTGGAAGTCGCCGTGGGTGAGGGCGGGCTCGGTGTGCCGTAGGCCGATCAGGCGCCGGTAGTAGTGGAAGACCGATTCCGGGTCGGCGAGTTGGGCCTTGGCGTTGACATCCGTGTGATCGGGGTTGACGGCGATCCACGGCGTGCCGGCGGTGAAGCCGGCGTGTTCGGTGGCGTCCCACTGCATGGGGGTGCGGGCGTTGTCCCGGCTGCGGTGCCGCAGCCCCTGCATGACGGCGTCGGCATCGGTTCCGTGCGCGGTCTGCTCGCGGTAGTGGTTGAGGGACTCGATGTCCCGCAGGTCGTCGATGGAGGTGAACGGGGCGTTGGCCATGCCCAGTTCCTCGCCCTGGTAGACGAAGGGTGTGCCTCGGTGCAGGTGCAGGACGGTGGCCAGCAGCTTGGCGGAGCGGTCCCGGTAGGCGGGGGTGTCGTCGCCGAAGCGGGAGACCACCCGGGGCTGGTCGTGGTTGTTCCAGTACAGGCTGTTCCAGCCGGTGTCGCCCAGGCCGGTCTGCCAGCGGCCGAGGCTGGCCTTGAGGTCGGTCAGTTTCAGGGGCCGGACGTCGAACTTGCCGCCGGGTCCCTGGTCGAGCCCGACGTGCTCGAACTGGAAGACCATGTCGAGTTCGCGGCGGGCGGGGTCGGTGAAGAGCTTGGCCTCCTCCACCGTGACGCCGGGCATCTCGCCGACGGTGAGCAGCCGGCGGGGGTGGCGGTCGAAGACCTCGCGGTGCATCTCGGCGATGTAGTCGTGGATGCGGGGGCCGCACACGTAGTAGGGGTGGCCGAGACCGTAGCGGGCGCCTTCGGGGACGATTCCGTCGGGCAGGGCCGGGTCCTTGGAGATCAGGTTGATGACGTCCATGCGGAAGCCGTCGACCCCGCGCTCCAGCCACCAGCGCATCATCGCGTACACGGCCTGGCGGACTTCGGGGTTGTCCCAGTTCAGGTCGGGCTGCTTGCGGGAGAAGGTGTGCAGGTAGTACTCGCCGCTGGCGATGTCGTACGTCCATGCGGGACCGGAGAACCACGACTCCCAGTTGTTCGGTTCCGCTCCCGGCGTTCCAGGCTCCATGCCCTCACGCGGCGGGCGCCAGATGTACCAGTCGCGCCGCGCTCCGCCTGGTCCGCCGTCGCGGGAGGCGGTGAACCAGGCGTGCTCGTCGCTGGTGTGGTTGACGACCAGGTCCATCACCAGTTTCATGCCGCGCTCGTGCACCGAGGCCAGCAGCCGGTCGAAGTCGGCGAGCGTGCCGAAGAGCGGGTCGATGTCCTGGTAGTCGCTGATGTCGTAGCCGTTGTCGTCGTGCGGCGAGGGGTAGACCGGGGAGAGCCACAGCACGTCCACGCCGAGCTCGGACAGGTAGTCCAGGCGCTCGATGATGCCCTGCAGGTCGCCTATGCCGTCCGCGTTGGAGTCGGCGAAGGAGCGCGGATAGATCTGGTAGACCACCGCGTTGCTCCACCAGGAGTCGGCAGGGCTGACTACGTTTTCCGGCACGTCAAACCTCATCGTGTGTGATCGGTTACTTAAAGTGAAGAGTGAGGGGCTGGGCAGGCCGTGGTGGTGGCCGGCGGTGTGGGTCAGGAGATGGCCGCGCCCACCGCGTCACGGATGACGAGGCAGGCGGCGCCTCGGGCCCACAGGTCGTGGCGGACAGGGTCGACGTGGATGTCGCAGTCGCGGGCAGCCGTGGAGAACGCGTGCGTCTCCAGCGCCTGGGACGCTGCCGGGCCGAAGAGGTCGTAGGCGACCGCTCCTTCTCCGGCGATGATGATCTTTTGCAGGTTCAGCAGGTTGCACATGCCGGCCAGTCCTCGTCCCAGGGCGGCTCCTGCTTCGGCGAACGCGGAGCGGGCGACCGCCTGGGCGGACCCGCCTGCGGGCGATCGGGCGAGGTCAATGGCTTCGGAGATCTTGGTGCAGGGGATACCGGCGTCCTGCAGGTGGCGCAGGACCGCCCGGTCCCCGGCGAGAGCTTCCAGGCAGCCGCGGCGGCCGCAGCTGCACATCGGGCCCGCGGGGTCGAGGGGCAGATGCCCGAGTTCTCCGGCCAGGCCGGTGGCGCCGGAGAACAGGGTCCCGTCGAGCAGCAGGCCGCAGCCGATGCCGGGGCCGACGGTGACGACGGCGAAGGAGTCGACGTCACGGCCCTGCCCGAACCAGCGTTCGGCGACCACGAGGGTGTTGACGTCGTTGTTCACGACGACCGGGAGACCAGTCGCCTCGCGCAGCGGGCCGGCCACGTCGACCTTGTTCCAGTCGAGCAGGGCCGAGTAGCGGCAGATGCCGGAGTCGGAATCGACGTGTCCGCTGACCCCGACGCCCAGCCCCAGTACCCTGTCCGCCGCTTCGGGCGCCTCGGAGAGGAGCCTGCTGGTCAGGGCTGCAGCGGCGGACAGGGCGGTCTCGGGTGTGCAGTCGGCGATCGGTTCCTCGGCGCGGGCCAGGACGTTGGCCGCCATGTCGGTGACCACTCCGGAGACCTGCGCGGGACCGATCTTCGTGCCGACGACGATGTGCTTGTCCGGATTGACGTGGAGCATCTTCTGCGGCCGGCCCCGCCCCTGGGGAGCGGCGTCCGATTCGCGCAGGTAGTCGTGCTCCAGGAGCGGGGGAAGCATCCGGGTCACGCTCGAGGGGACGAGACCGAGGCGCTGGGCGAGCTGGGTGCGCGAGATGGGGCCCGAGGTGAGGACGGTCGCGAAGATCTCCGCCCGGGTCTGCTCACCGACAAGCTCCGAAAAGCGGATCTTGGACGGGCTCATCACGCGCGCCTCCAAAGGTGTAGTCGGTCAAGGGCTGGTCTGTCCGGTCGGCCTCCATCGAACCCGATGCGGTGCGTGCCGTCGTCCATGACGCCGAAACCGTGGCACAACCAGAGCCAGGAAGATCATCGTGTTCCCCTCCCGCCTTGCTCCGGGCGTCGGCCCGGTGCCCGGGCCGGCTGGACATGACGGGAGTCTGTCCCCCCAGTTTTCGTGCGTCAAGAAAGAAAACAGCGTGTTACGCAACCGTGATCGCGCCTCGGGTGCCTGCTTCCTGTGCAAGAAGTCCCGGTCTGGGGCCTCGGTTCGGCCACGGGGAGGGGTGAGCGGCTGCGAATCTTGTTCATTTCGTTGACACGGGGAAGAAATGA
>NZ_JAPSIW010000433.1 GCF_031178505.1 Streptomyces sp.
GTGGTGGCGGAGGCGCTGGAGTGCCTGGGCGGCAACGGGTACGTGGAGGAGTCCGGGATGCCGCGCCTGCTGCGCGAGTCGCCGCTCAACTCCCTCTGGGAGGGCTCGGGGAACGTCCAGGCCCTCGACGTGCTGCGGGCGCTGCGGACCGAGCCGGCGGCGCTCGACGCCTTCCTGACCGAGGTGGGTGCGGCGCGGGGCGCGGACCACCGGCTCGACCGGGCGATCCGGGGGGTGCTGACGGAGCTGGCCGACCTGGAGGGGGTGGAGGGCCGGGCGCGGCGGCTGGTGGAGCGGATGGCGCTGGTGCTCCAGGGATCGCTGCTGGTGCGGTGGGCGCCGCCGGAGGTCGCGGACGCGTTCTGCGCGGGGCGGCTCGGCGGGGAGGCGGGGGCGGCCTTCGGGACGCTGCCGCCCACCCTGGACCTGCGGGCGGTGGTGGAACGGGCGCGGGTGGAGATCTGAGCCGCCCGGGCCGCCGGCGCACGGGCCCGATCGGCCGCTCGGCGCGGGAGAAGCGGGGGTGGTGCTGCGCCGACACGGCACCACCCACCGCTCGCTCCACCTTCACGTAGGGGGGCCTTGCCCGGCCAGAGTTGCAAAGGGTTGCGAGATTGCCGGAACCGGCCCTCGCCGGGTGCCGCCGGACGGCACGATGGGCAGCGACACCCCGGACATCCGCAGAACCGATACAGCGCCCGGGGTGGCTGGGAGAGACCGATGAAGAACACGCAGCTGGACATGAAGCGGCTGGCCGCCATGGACGCCGCTCAGGCCACGCGCCTGCTGCACCGGGTCCGCGAGGAGACGCTCGCGGGCCGCACGCCCCCGATCGCGCCCCGCCCCGTGATCGACGCCTCCTGGCAGCGGATGGCCCGGATAGGCCTCGACCCGGACCAGGGCACGAGCAGTGTGCTGCTGCGGCGGGAGGAGCTGGAACGGCGGCGGCGCTCCACGCTCCTGTCCGACGTGATGGGGACCCTGAGCGGTGGCCTCGCCGGCATCGCCGACGCCTCCCTCCAGATCATGGTGGTCACCGACGAGCAGGGCCGGGTGCTGTGGCGCGAGGGCAACCTCGCGGTGATGCGGCAGGCGAACGGGATCTGTCTGGAGGAGGGCGCCGCCTGGACCGAGCACACCGCCGGCACCAACGCCGTGGGAACGGCCCTCGCCATGGGCCGGGCGGTGCAGGTCCACTCGGCCGAGCACTACGTGCACGCCCTCCACAACTGGACCTGCGCGGCGGCCCCGGTACGTGACCCGCGCGACCAGCGGCTGCTCGGCATCCTGGACGTGAGCGGACCGGCCTCCAGCTTCCATCCGGCGATGCTCGCCCTGGTCGGCTCCGTGGCGCGGCTGGCCGAGGCGGAGATGCGGGAGCGGCACCGGCGTTCGGTGGAGCGGCTGCGGGCGGTGGCGGCGCCGATCCTGTGCCGGGTGGGCGGGCGGGCGGTCGCGGTGGACGCGCACGGCTGGACGGCCGCGGTGACGGGGCTCGCGCCGGTGGACCGGATCGCGCTGCCGAAGTCCTTCAGGGCCGGGCGGATGTGGCTGCCCTCGCTCGGGATGTGCGCGGTGGAGCCGCTGCCCGGCGGCTGGCTGCTGCGCGTGGAGGAGGAGCCGCCGCCCGCGGAGGCCGAACCGGGTGCGGCGGGCCGGGTGGTGCTGGACCTGAGCAGGCCGCGCCGGTGGACGGTGGACGTGACGGGGCCCGCGGGGAGCTGGCAGCAGGAGCTGAGCCCGCGCCACGCCGAGCTGCTGTACGTGCTGGCGCTGCACCGGGACGGGCGGACGGCGGCGGAGCTGGCGGAGGACGTGTTCGGGGACCGGACGAGGACGGTGACCGTACGGGCGGAGATGTCGCGGGTGCGGCGGAACCTGGCGAGCGTCCTCGCCCACCGTCCGTACCGCTTCCGGGAGGAGGTCGAGGTGACCGTGCTGCGGCCGGAGCGCCCGGCCGACCTGCTGCCGCACTCGACGGCTCCGGCGGTGCGGGCCGCGCGCACGGAGGCCGCCGGCTGACCCCGGGTGGGGCGCGGCTCGGCCGAAGACCTCGGCCGACGGACACGGGCCCGCGGGCCGCGAGGGCGCGTGGACGAAGGGGGGCGCGGCCCGGCCGAAGACCCGGGCCGTCGGGACCCGGGCCGACGGGACCCGGGCCGACGGGACCCGGGCCCGCGGGCCGAGGGACGGCGCGCGGGCGAAGGCCTCCGGCCACGCGGTCCGACGACCGCGGGGCACCGACCGGGCCCGGGGCCTGGGGGCGGTCCGCGCCCTCGGACGGCCGGCCCGGCGGACCCCGACGCCGGGCCCACCGGCCCGGCGGCCCCGGGAGATCGGGAGGACGCCGACGACGGGCCCGGCCGGAGGACCACGACGGGGGCCGGTGCCGGCGCGGGACCGGGCCCGGGGCGGGGAGGGATGCGAGCAGAGGAGGAGGGTCAGGCCGCGGCGGCCGTGCCCTCGGTGGCGGGCCGGCGCTGGGTGAGTTCGGCGCGGCCGAAGAGGAGGGCGTAGCCCGGCGGGAGCTGGGCCACGATCCGGTCGATCAGTTCCGGGCCGGCCAGCCGGGTGACGGCGGCCAGGACCGCGCTCACGTTCCAGCGGGCCGTGGCGGGTGTCCGGCCGGTGCGTTCCGCGAGGTCCTTCACGAACTCCCAGCCGGTGAGCCGGTTCAGGGCCGGGATCTGGCCGGTGAGGACGAGGGCCGCCTCGACGGGGAGACGGGCGGCGAGGTCGACGCGCTCGTCCCCGACGAGCTGGCGGCCGAGGGCCGCGAGGACGTCCCGTACGGCTTCCTCCGCGTGTTCACGGGTGGGGTGCGCGCCCTCGTAGCGGACGCGTTCGAGGAGGCGTACGTAGTCCTCGCTCTCCTGGAGTCCGGCGCGGGGGGCGGGAATGGCCGTCTCGGTCTGCTGGAGCATGGGTCTGGTCGTCACCGTTCTCTGCGGGCCCGGCCGCCGGGCCGGGCGGGGTGGACGGGTGTGGGCGCCGGCTCACACGGGCTGCGGCCGGCCGAAGAGGACGTCGTAGCCGGGCGGGAGCTGGAGCAGCATCCGGGAGGTGAGCTCCTCGCCCGCCGCGTCGGCGACGGTGCTGAGGACCGCGCTCACGTCCCAGGCCGCGGTCCGTTCCGTGGCCCCCTCGATCCAGGCGGCGGTCGCACGGACGAACCGCTCCGGGGAGAGGGGCTCGGCGGCCTGCAGCGGATTGAGCAGCACGACGGCGAAGGTCTCCGGGAGGCGGGCCGCGAGCGCGGCCCGTACGTCCCCGACGAGGTGGGCGCCGAGCAGCGCCAGCACCGTGCGCGCGGCGCGTTCCGCCTCGTGGGGGGTGGGGTAGTCGCCGCGTTCCGCGACTCGGTCGAGGAACGTCTGCCACGGCAGTCTCATCGCGGCTCCCTTCGGCAGGGGGAGGAGCGGGTGGGGAGCGGCGGGGGCGGGTGGGCCGGTGGGGCACCCGCCCTCCGCTCGCGGGATTCTCCTGTCCCGGCCGCCGGAGTCCCCGGTTGCCCGGGGCACTGCCGGCCGGGTCGCCGGCGTCCGGGTTCTCTCCTGGTCCGGCCACCGGACCACGGCGGTCGGTCCCGGGGCGCGGGCCGCCGGTCGCGGATGGACCGCCGGGGGCGGCCGGCCGCGCGGGTCAGCCGCTGATCTGCTTGCGGCCGTCGCCCCGGCCGACCTCGATCTTGCGGGCCTTCGCGCGCTCCGCGATCGGAATGCGGAGAGTGAGCACGCCCGCCTCGTAGTCGGCCGTGATCTTCTCGGTGTCGAGGGTGTCGGCGAGCATCAGCTGGCGGGAGAAGACGCCGAGGGGCCGCTCGGACAGCTCCATCTGTACGTCTTCGGAGTTCGCCGCCGGCCGGCGCTCCGCCTTGACCGTCAGCATGTTCCGCTCGACGTCGATGTCGATGGCGTCCGGCGAGACGCCGGGCAGGTCGAGCGCGATGACGTACACGTCACCTTCGCGGTACGCGTCCATCGGCACCGTCGACGGCCGCGTCCAGGTGCCGGTGGTCCCCAGCAGCTGCTGCGTCAGGCGGTCGAGCTCGCGGAACGGGTCGGTGCGCATCAACATCGCGGAACACCTCCATCGGATCGGCAAGGAGCCAATGCGCTTCACCTGACTCCGTTGTAGCATGTCATCCGAACGACGACAACTGTTCTGTCAACGGAATGACGACATCGGTCCGTGACGACCGGACGGAGAGGATGCGCCCCGTGGCCGGAACCGACCGCCCCCTCAGCCTCCACGCGGCCCTCGCCGCCCTCGCGACGATCGACGAGGCCGTGCGGGAGGCGGGCACGGCGGACGCTCCCGGTCCGGCCGCGGGCGCGGAACCGCCCTCCTCGGAGCAGGCCCTCGCCGCCCTGCTCCTGCTGCGGGAGTTGCGCGAGCGCCTCGCGGACTGGGAGCCGGGCCTGATCGAGACGGCCCGGGAGGCGGGCGCGAGCTGGGCCGACCTTGCGGGGCCGCTCGGCGTCACCAGCCGGCAGGCCGCCGAGCGGCGCTATCTGCGGGTGCGGCCGGGGAAGCCCGGCGACACCGGCGAGCAGCGGGTGCGGGCCACCCGGGACCGGCGGGCGGCCGACCGCTCGGTGAGCACCTGGGCCCGGGGGAACGCGGCGGACCTGCGGCAGCTGGCCGGGCAGGTCACCGCGCTCGACGGCCTGCCCCCTCGGGAGCGCAAGGCGCTCGCGGGGGCGCTGGCGGAGAGCGACCCGGCCCTGCTCCTGGAACCACTGGCGGGCACCCGGTCCCATCTCGTACGCCTGAGCCCCGACCTCGCGGAGCGGGTCGACGCCCTCGTCCGGCACACGGCCCACCTGCGCGACGCGAGCGACCAGCGCCGTGCGGGCACGTGAGCGGGCGGAGACCGGCCCCCACACCCCCGTCCGCAATCCGGACAGACCGACCACTCAGCGGACGGACCCGCGCCTGCCAGGCCGGACGCCTCTGGGAATCTCGCCCTCCACATGATGCGATGAGCCCATGAGCATCACTCTCACCACCTGGTCCCTCGAACAGACCTCCCCGTCCGACCTCCGCCCGGCCACCCCGCCGGAGGGGGACGGCATCGCCGTCCGGCGCGCCGAGGTGCCGTCGCCCGAGTTCGCCCGCTTCCTCTACACCGCGGTAGGCGGCGACATCCACTGGACCGACCGGCTCGGCCTGACCTACCGGCAGTGGCAGGAGATCGTGGAGAAGCCGGGCTCCGAGATCTGGGTGGCGTACGACCGGGGGACGCCCGCCGGCTACCTGGAGCTGGACGCCCAGGAGAACGGCGTGGTGGAGATCGTCTACTTCGGTCTCATCCCCGCCTTCCGGGGGCGCCGGATCGGCGGCCACCTGCTCTCCTGCGGCACGGCACGCGCCTGGGACCTGGCCGAGCGCTGGCCGGACCGGGAACCGACCGAGCGGGTGTGGCTGCACACCTGCTCGCTGGACGGGGAGCACGCCGTGGCCAATTACGAACGGCGCGGCTTCCGCCTCTTCGACACCAAGGTCGAGCGGGCCGAGGAGACGCGGACGCCCGGACCCTGGCCGGGCGCCCACGCCTGAGTACGGCGCGCCCCGCGCGCCCCGCCCCCACCGGCCCCGGGCGCACGGGTCCGAGGCGGCGTCACGGAGGGGCCCACGAGGCCCCTTTCGCGTGACCCACACCACACCGTCTCGCCCAGCGAGACGATGTTGTCCATATATCGGACGAAGCTGGACTGGTTCCAAAGTCCCGTGACACGCTTCCGCCATGCCTGGAACTGGAATTGCCTTGGTGAGTCGGCGGCACGTCGACCTCGGCCGCATGTCCAGCGCCATCTGTCCGGTGCGCTGAGAGAACCAGCACCGCCGCGATCCCTCTTCTGACCGACCCTGCTGCGCACCGTCGCGCCACCTCTGACCCGAGCGCGAGTGTGCAGGTCAGAGCCGCCCTCCCGCAGTCCCGAAGGACGAAACGCCATGGCCGCCACCCCGGAAAACC